>JADHUC010000151.1 GCA_016784735.1 Pirellulaceae bacterium
GGAGGCGGAGACGGGTCCGGCCGAGTTTTCATCTTGCGACAGAGCTCGAAGCTCTAGCCTTCGGCTTCGGCGGGGACGCGGCTGGCACACACTTTGGCTAACTTGGGTCGGCGCGGTAATTTGATGGCCGGCAAGCAACCCTTCACATGCGCTCGATCCTTAAGCGAGCGGCAGATGAATCCCTAGCCGCCGTAGCGGAAGTTGTCCGCGCGGGCCATGTCGCATAGACTGACAGTGCGGGCCGCTCCATCCCGCCGTGCGAGTTGGGGCAAGATCGTAATGTTTCGAAGAAGTGAAAGGGCGGATACGGAGGTAGGACGTCGTGACCAAAGCAATTATCGATCCAGGCATTTGTGGCTTCACAGCAGAAGTAGTCGCCACATCAGAAGGCGATATGTGTTCACTTGAGATTACTTGTGATTGTGAGCCTATTCAGGAAATGGCCAAGGAGTTGAAGCAGGTCGACCCGATGGAAGAAATCGGCTTTCATCGAGAAGGGCCTCTTACGCTGAGGATGTTTGCCAAACACTGCCCGCACCCGTCGTGTCCCGTGCCGGCAGGGATACTAAAGGCGGTTGAGGTAGAATCGGGCCTTGCGTTACCGAAGGACGCGAAAATCGAAATAGTGAGTTCAGGTGAGTAGCCGTCACAGATCTGCAATCGCCGGCAATACCCATGGTTCGCGGTATTTGGGGCGCGTGAGATACTGATTGGCATCCTCGTCGCCGACGAACGTGCATTCCTCGGCGTCGAAGTTCAGCGTATGGCCCGCTCGCCAGGCAGCATTGCCAAGATGGCAGAGCAGACTCGATGGATGTCCAACCGTCTCCAGATCGGCGACCGGGCGTTCGCGGCTGCGCATGCAATCAATGAAGTTCTGGGCGTGGCCGGTGTTGTTCATCTCACCCGCTTGCCCCGACAACTGCTTGCCTTTGCCGTCAAAAGCCGCCCAACGATGATGACCCAAGGTCACGTACCCCTTGTCGCCGTAGATGGCCGCGCCTTCTGCTTCGCCGTGCATGGGGTACGACGACCAGATCCGCAGCTCGTACGTAAGCACGTAGCCCGAGAAGTCGTAAGTGACCATCAGCGTATCAGGCCACTCTTGTGCGTCGTCGAAATAATGCTTGCCGCCATGCGCTGATACTGCTCGCGGGACACTGGAGATTTCTTTGCCTTCTGCAGCAACGGCCGTTGTCAGGCCCCAACGTGCAAGATCCAGAAGATGGACGCCGTCGTTGCCCAGGTCGCCCGTGCCGTAGTCGAAGAACCAACGCCAACTGCCGTGGAATCGGCGGATGTTGAAAGGCCGTCTTGGGGCCGGACCGAGCCACGTGTCGTAATCGACGCCGGGCGGCGGATCGCTGTCCGGCGGATGCCCGATGTTGCCTTGACGCGAGCTTTCCCATGCCTTGGCAAAACGTACCTTGCCGATGTGACCGGCGGCGATGTGTTCCATAGCGGCACGCTGCACCTCGCCGCTGCGTCCCTGCGTGCCCAACTGCACTACGCGGCCGTACTTCCCGGCCGCCGCCACCATCGTTCGCCCTTCCATGATGTTGTGACCGTCCGGCTTTTCGACGTAAACGTCTTTTTCCGCCTGGCAAGCGTGAATTGTCGGCAGGGCGTGCCAGTGGTCAGGTGTACCGATCACCAGTGCGTCCACCGTCTTGTCGTCCAGGGCCTTCCGGTAATCCCGGATCGTCTGCGGGCGGCGCCCGGTCTTATCGGCCAAGTTCTGGGCCCGCGATTCAAGGACTTCCCCGTCAATGTCACAGACATACGTGACGTCGACTTCGGGCAATGATGCGAATGTGCTCAACAGTCCGCCGCCCCGGCCTCGCACACCCATGACACAAACAGAAATGCGGTCGTTAGCGGAACGCAAAGCAGCGCCTGCGGCATTTGTGGAAAGCCCGGCTACCGCAGCAGCCTGCAAGAAAGTTCGTCGGTCCATGTGTGGTCTCCTTTCGTGATACTTTAGTGTACCCGCCCTACTGGTCCGTCATAGTGGTCAGTCGATTGAACACGGTGATGGCTTGATTGGGGATGGCAACTTGCACCAGGTGATCGAATCCGATTCGTTTAGCTGCACTGGAACCAAAAGCGTGGGCGAGTTGGCTTCAACGAGGCAACTTCTCGCCGTAACTGATTTGTAACACTCATGGCAGAACCTGTCCAAACATGCGTTCAGGCATTGTCGCCGTATCGGCATGGTCTGTCACTAGACGACACCCAGGGGATTGGCGAGGCGGTCTTCAATTCCGTTCACGACGTGATATCGCGCAGCGGCCCTGATCGACGCTGAGTTTCTATTGTACCTGTCCTGTATCTGGTAAGCTGAGTAAGGACACCATACCCGGCGACATCTCGGCGACTGAGACTCCGTTGGCCAAACTCGATCCAAATGCCGAAACAATCGAATCCCGTCAGGAACTTCTTTGCATGGCTTGGCCTGTTGATTACGGTGGGCGTCCTCGGGCTCCTGCTGTGGCTGATCGCCTTGGGCGCTTTGGCTGGGCTGGTCTATCTAGGATTGTCTCTTTGCACCGATTGGAATTTCGTTGCCAAACTCGCCACCAGCATTCTCGCTTCATTCATAATTCTGAAGGTGCTTGGCTTAGTGTCGGACGTTTTCGATTTGCTCCCGGAATGGTGGTTCGACCCAAGAAAGAAACCCACGCCATGTCCACATTGCGGGAAGAACCTGCGCACCGCACTTGCTCAACAATGCCGGCATTGCGGTGCTGATTGGCACTCCGAGCCTTGATCTGCGCGGCTAGTGTGCCAAGATAATGCCCGACGACACGCTCGCCTACAAAGCCGAAGGAGCACGAAGAATGAAAGCGACCGTCGATGTAAAACGCTCGGTTCGATGGTTCGCGATACCACTGCTCGCGGGCTGCATGCTTGTCGATGCCGGTGCAGCCGAGACGACGACGCAAGAGCGACGTGAGGCGTTGTTCGCCAACGCGCCCGACTGGCGGAAGGAGCGACGTGAAGAGTTGCGGCAGTGGTTCATCGACCGGTGCAATGCGAATGCGACGAGCAAGGCACGCGACCGCTGGCGGTGGGCGGCGCTGCTGGACGCCGGTGATCCGGAGTCGATCCAGCGAGCCAACACCGGCCTGCGTGACGACCCCATCGGGTATGGGAAGGGGAGTTTTGGACTGGTCGAGCTGTTGGTTGCCGAGAAGCTCTACGGCGACCGGCTAGAGAAGGCCACGCACGACCACATCCGCGAGTGCGTCACATGGGCGATCGACAAACCGGACAAGGGCATCTACGGCTGGGCCAAGTGGCTCTTGAATCCGGAGAAGGTCGAGCATATATCAGGCAGCCAGTGCTACTACGCCGCAACGGTCGGCGTACTGGCCGGCGAGGTGCTCAAAGACAAGAAGCTGCTGGACGCCGGGCGACTGCTGCTAAAGAAAATCGTGATCGCCCGCAGTTACTACGGCGAGGATGCCGAGTTCAACAGCTACAACTACACTGCCCACGGTCTGAACCAAATGGCCCCGCTGCAGGATCTGGCCGACGATCCCGAGTCGCGTCTGTTGGCCCGGTGGCTGTTCGCTCGCCGCGTCCTCGTCACGTTGAGCCGCTTTCATCCGGAGAGCAGCCAGGTGGCCGGACCCAATTCACGCGGCTACGCCTCCGGCCAAGTGGGAACGGGACCGCTGAACCTGTCGCTCGACGACTGCCTGATCCCCGCGGGCGTCGTGCATGACATCGCCGTGGCCGAGAAGGTCAACGGCGGTTACACGTCCGGCCGGCAACTGCGATGGCTTTCCACTTGGGACGTACCCGACTACGTCCTGCGTATTGGGACGCAGAAGCCCTACCCGTACGAGGTGATGTCCACGATCCGCGACTTCGGCTGGAACTGGAAACGGAGCGACGGTACCCAGCGCGTCCTGCGCAAAGGCGAGGATGATCTGACCACGTATCTGACAACCGATTATGCGTTGGCGTCCAGTGCCGACATCAGCGGCTATCAACCGTCGGGCAACCACTTCATCGCCCATTGGCCGTTAGAGAAGAAGATCGACGGCCTGGACGACTTGCGCGTCTTCTGGAGCTGGTACGCGCGCGACGATGATGGGCCGTTCGTCAAGAAGCTTGTGATGCGTCGCGGCGGAATCTACCGGACCATCCAGCACGAAAACAAGGTGTTGGCACTCTATCAGCCCAAGGAGAACATCACCTACAACGCCGGCCAAGTGCTCAACACCGAGGCCCTCGGTCTGAAGTTCGTATTGACGGCATTTCGGCCTATCACAGGGCTCTGGATCGGCAAGCAACGCATTAGCATGAACCAATTGCCAATAGGCTTCAGCGAGATCGAGCCCATCTTCCTTGACGACGGTACCGTCTACGCCGCCGTGCTGCCGTTGCACGTGACCGACTTGGGGCGTGACACGGCCATGCGAGTCACCTACGACGATCAGTACAAACTCCTGAGCGTGGCCTATTACAACTACCGAGGAAAGAAACGCGTCTTCCCATGGGACGAGTTGCCGCGGATCCGCAACGGCTTCGCCTTCGAGATCGCCGGCAAGAGGGAACATCGCGACTTCGGGGCCTTCCGCGAGCACATGGGCGAGGCGAAGGTGACCGACATCGTAGAAGGCAACCAACGCGAAGCCACCTTCACCAGCGGCGACACGTCGCTTCTGCTGCGTTACGACCCGGTCGCCGCTGGCAGCAATACGAAGTTCATCCCCTATCAACCTGGCGACACGGCCTTCATCAAGCGACAAATCAACGGCAAGGACATGGACTACTCGCATTTCCACAGCACGTGCGCTGCCCTGTCGACTGAGCCGGAAATTACCGTCGGCAACGCGACGCTGAGCCGCGAGACGCGTGAGCCGATTTGGTTGATCAAAGACCCGGGCGGCGAGGACTACGCCGTCTGGAACTTCTCCGGCAAGACGGTCTCCTTTACGCTCCGGACGCCACAAGGACAGATCACCGCCAACAACTTCTACCTGGGACGCCTCCTAGTGAAAGGCGGCACGAAGCCGACTGTGGAAGTCGAACAATTGCCCGGCCGCGAGGCCCGCGTCAATTACCAGGCGCACAAGTGACGGCAGCGAGCGACGGTTGGTTCCGTACCGTGGCGTAAGCTTCTAGCTTGCGAGTTGGCCGCAAGAGGCAAGCTGGAAGCTCGCCCCACGAGTGAATTCCCATCGGCCGCTCGCCTAGAACGTCCAGCCGAGCCCCAGGAATGCTCTGGAAACAAGCGAGACGTTTCCAAGATTTGCGTTGTCGGGAAGGTCGATGACCGCGCCTGTCAGCTTGCCTTTGTCACCGGAAATAAGCGACACGCTTAGGCCCAGGTCGGCTAAGTTGAGCGCCGTTCCTTCTTCCTCAACCACAACGGTATGCCGCGGTCCCAGGTCTTCAGCCAAGCCTTTTCGCAAGTCTTCGGCAGAATGAGCGGTTGAATGGTCTTCGCAGCAAAAGCAGAGTTGATTGAACATCGTACCCCTTCAAGAAAAGACGCGTGGGGCGTAAATGCGACAAGATACAATAAGCCTCGCAGGTATAGCCTATCCGTTTGAAGAGGCCAACGCAAGCGAATTGTGACGCCGTGGCATGGAAAACTTCGGTCTGGCACACGCGAGTTGCGGGACGAGCGGATTACCGAAGACAACCTGTCTGGACATTTGGTACGATACGGCTGCGAGAGTGAGGACTGTGGCAATCGCAGGGGCGGAGACGGACCATCCATCCCAGAGACGAAGAGTGAATCTGGAACCGTCGGTTCTGTTGTCAGTAGCACCATTTGGGAGTGACACGAACGTGGAAAAGACGAACGCGTTTTACAAATCGTTGGTGGGGCAGGAGCACGGCGCTAAGAAGATTCACGTGCATGTCACCGAACTGGACCCATGCGGCGATGGTTGGGCGAGCCAGCACGCGCACGCAGCCGAGGAGGCCATCTACATTCTGGAAGGGGAGGCCGAGTTCACGTTTGCCGGGCAGACCCATCGCGTGGGGCCCGGTGACGCGGTCTTTTTCCCCTCCGGAGTCATGCACGCGGAGACCAAGTTCTTCACCGACAAGATGAAATACCTGGTGGTCCGAACGATTGAGCCGGACGACGAGCCCTGCTGTTGCGGCGTCAATTCGTAGCATCAGCCCTAACAAACGTCAGTGCCAAACGGAAATACTCGTCGTCGGCGTTTAATTCGGCCTTCACTTTGGCATTTGACGAATGCCCCCGGCTTGCCCGGGGGATGGTTACGCTTTTTGCTACAAGAACGAGACCATTCCCCCGCTTCCCCCCCTTCCCCCGCGACGCCTTGAGGTCGCGGGGGAAAGGGAGAAAGGGAGAAAGGGTGGTGGAAAGACGGCGGCGTGTAGCTGCGAACGCGAGGCTCCCCCGGGCAAGCCGGGGGCATCCATACGAGGAGCATGATGATGAGACAACCGTGGTCAGGACAATTGGCCGTGTTTGCGGCTTCAGCTATGGCGATTGGTTCGTTTGCTTTCGCTAGTGCGGTACTCGGTCAAGCCCCCTTGGCTGCGACCGATATCGGCAAGGCCGTTCAGGTCCAGCCGGAGTTGGCCTTTGACCGGAATCACGACTTTGTTACGTGGCAGCAAAAACTCCGCGGGCGTCTGCGATCGATCTTGGCCATCCCAAATGATTGGGAGCCCGATGTACGATGGTCCGCCACGCGCGACTCGGACAACGAGCGTTACACGACGGACCGGATCGAATTCGTCGCCGAACCGGGCGAGGTGGTGCCGGGGTATTTGCTGCGGCCGAAAGGCGTCAAGCCGCCGTTGCCCGTCATGATCTGCCTCCAGGGCCACTCGCCGGGCATGCACATTTCCATCGGTCGCGGCAAGACGCCCGGCGAGATCGCTTCGATCAAAGGCGGGCGTGACATCGCGATCCAGGCGGTCGCTCGCGGATGGGCCGCGCTGGCCATCGAACAGCGAGCGTTTGGCGAGCGGGCCGTGCCAGGCATCTCGTGCAATGACGTGGCGTTGCGCGAGTTGCTCAAAGGACGGCCGCTGACGGGCCAACGAGTGTTCGACGTGATGCGGGCCGTCGACTTCATTGCCACGCAACCCGATCTGGATGGCAAACGGATTGGTTGCATGGGCAACTCGGCCGGCGGCACGGTGTCTTTCTACGCGGCATGCGTCGACGAGCGAACCCAACTGGCCGTGGTGTCCTGCTCCTTCGGTACGTTCGAAGCCACGTGGTTGTATCGCAAGCACTGTGCCTGCGGCTATCTACCCGGGTTGTTGAAAGTGGCCGACATGCCGGACCTGGCCGGGCTTGTGGCCCCACGGCACTTGATCCTCGTGGCTGGAAAGAAGGATCACATCGCGCGGTTCGACGGTGTCCAGAAAGGCTACGGGACGGCTCGGCGCGCCTTCGAACAAGCCGGTTGCCCGAACCACGTCGTTTTGCTGGCCGCGGAGGGCGGTCATCAATTCTATCCCGATTTGGCGTGGCCAGTGATTCAACGGTCGCTCAATAAGTAGTCCTTGTCGAGAAATCGAAGACGCCCGCGAAACGGAGGAACCACATGGAATCGGAAAGTCGAAACGCAAGGTTATTGGTCTTATTCCTCTTGGCAAGCAGCCACCCGCTGATCCACGATTTGGCATGGGCCGGCGACGAGTCGCTCGATACGCCTCCACAGCCAGCCATCCATCACACGATCATCGAACTCGCCACGAAAACCACGCCACGCAGCGACACGGCGTCGGTTGCTGAACTAGCCGCTGGTCGCCTTTTGGTGGTCTACCACAAATACGAGGCGAAATCACGGAGCGGGCACGACGATGGTCTCTGTCGCATCTGGTCGAAGACTTCGCACGATGGTGGACGCTCGTGGGTTGATCCACGGATGCTCGTCGACGTTGCTCCAGGGGACGTGAGCGTGATGATGCCCGCGCTTGTGAAGCTGCGAAACGGCGATCTGCTGTTGATCTGTCAGCGCATCCACTCGCCGTACGGCACAAGATCGACCATGTTGTTGTTTTGCTCCACCGACGACGGCGCGTCGTTTGTCGAGCAGTCGCCGATCTGGCGGCAGCGTGCCGACTTTCCGATTCAAGGCGGAGCAAGCTCGCTGGTCGAGCTGAAATCGGGGCGACTGCTGTTGCCATACCACGCGAACGGTAGAGAGGGGGTTGGACTGACGGCGTGGTGTCAATTGAGCGACGACCAGGGCAAGACTTGGCGTCAGTCAAAGGGGAATATCGAGTTGCCCAAACGTGGCGCGATGGAAGCCTCGGTTGCTGAATTCGAGGATGGTACCCTTGCCATGTCCCTGCGCACACAACTCGGCGGGCCCTACTTCTCGCGATCGACCGACGGCGGCGAAACATGGAGCCCCGCGGAAGCTACGGGCCTGGAGGGTGGCGAATCATGTACCTGTCTGCGGCGCATACCCGGCACCAACGACCTGTTGCTACTGTGGAACAACAGCAAGTACATTCCCCGCGGCCATCATCACTATGGAGAACGCACGCCGCTAAGAGCCGCCGTCTCCCGAGACCACGGCAAGACCTGGCGCGTAGTGGGCACCATCGCCGACGACCCCAAAGCCGAATACGCCAATCTCGACTGCTTGTTTACTTCTCGGGGCACGGCCGTCATTACGTACATGATGGCTCGACCTGCCTGGAATCGAAGCAACATCGACCTCCGGGCAGCCATCATCGACAAAACGTGGTTCTGCAGCCAATAGCCGCTGGTCATCAGCAGGCACACACCGCGCAAAATACCCCTGAAAGAAAAGGAAGTCGGGAGTCGTTCCTGGAAAAGACTCCCGACCCCTTTTCTTCGCTTCAGGCGAACCTGTCCCATGGACAAAGCCGATTGACCTGCCTTACTCGCCAACTGGTGTGCTACCTACACTTGGAGGGTTGTTCGATGACGGGTTCAACGCTGTGATGGCCGATGGGAGCACCTATTTCATAAACAACGATATTCCTGAGAAGACGCTTCGAGCAGGCATCACCATGAACGGGGACGAGCCGCAGTCCGAATATGTGCGATTACTCGACTAGAGTTCGTATCGCTGAGCAGGCCTCGCCCTGTTCTCGCTCAGGGACAATAGCTCGGAAGATTCTGAAGATCAGCATGATCCGCTTCTTGGGAATCCGGATTTCAACCTTTTCCAAGGTCGCGTCCAGATTCGGAAGGTCGGCGGCGCCGCCCCACAACGCCTGCTTGGCTTTCGTGCCGAATGGCTGGGCAAGGAAAAGAAGGAAAAGGACATGCACTATTCGGTACTATTCTATCAAGGCCGACGCGAGGGGCCTGACTTGGGCGGCTTCGCTATCTGTACAGAATCGCCTCCTTTCGCCAGTCCTTGTCCTTGTCGCGAGCCCATTCTTTCACGCGCGGGCGGCGCTCGCGGAGGCGGATTGATTCGATGCCCAGAAAGTGACCGGTGGACTTTGGGTTGTTGCCAACGCACTCCAGACGCAGGGTGTAGTCGCCGGGATCGGGCCAGAAGTCCAATAGGTGCCATTCCCACTCGGATACGCTGGTATGGTAAAGGTCAAGCGGACCTCCGAGTTTCACGCCGTTCAGATAGGCCTGGTACCGGCCGTAGTCGTCTGCTCGAGTGCCTTTGATCAATAGTCGCCGAGGTTCCTTGTCCTTCACCGTAAATGGGATTTCCAGCCAAGCGTCTTCGGACTGCTCGGGTTGGTAGAACAGTTGCCCTTGTGGGAAGAACCCGAGATTTGCCTGGACTCTGACGCTGCCGACACCGTGGTACTTGTCGTCGGTGTACTGCTTGGCCGGGAAGACCAGGTCCAAGTTGGGCAGCGTCCGCTCGCGCGCGTCAGGCGCGCGGGCCGAGAATGTGGGCTCGCCGGTTTGATACCAGAACGCCACGCTCGAGTAGTCGTCCTGTCGCTCGTTCCAACTGTGGGTCTTGCCCTCCGGGTTTTCGTCGGGCGAGATCCAGCCCCAGTGTTCCATCGTGACCTTGATCGCCGTGTTGAACACGATCGGGTCGTGGACGTGCCAGCGGTATGCGCTGGTGTGGCCGCCGACAATGCCCCACTGGTCGAAATAAGGCGTCCCGAAGTACGGCGTGCTGGTTGTTTTCAAGCCCCAGGCCGACAGGAAATAGTCCTCGGTACCGGTTCCCCAGATCGACGCCTTCTTCTCGCCGTCGATGTAGATCTTCTCATCGCCCTCGCCAAACCAGGACGGGCTGCGCGAGCGGACCGATAGCACGGTGCCGACGTAGTGCCCTTTGCCCTTGGTGTCCAGGATCACGTAGTCCTTCCCTTGTTCCACGGGATACTCCTGGCGGTACTGGGCGTAGAAGTACGGCGTATCTTCCGGCAATGAGTCTTTCTTGATCCAGTCGACGTTGTAGTACAGCAAGTTCAGCTTCTTATCGCTTTGGTTCACAATCTCCAGACGAGCCGACTTCCGGAAAGGCATTCGCCAGAAACAGTTGTACGAGTCGGCGTCTTCGACAACGACCGGTACGCTGATCACCTCGCTGCGTTTGCCGAACGAGTTGGCGAAGAAGTCGCCCAATGGCGCTTCCACGCCCGGCTGCTCGGAGCCGTCGTAGTAGATTCGCAACAGGATCTCCTGATGGTTGGCCGATCCGTCCTTCGCCCACGAATGAGGCTCCGGGCCCAGGAAGGTGAACCACATGTGCGTAATCACGCCCGGCCCCTCGGCATCCAGAACGACTTTGGTCGCGCCCGACGCGACGCGAGAGTTGTCGCTGTTGCTGTGTGCGTAGTCGCCGTTCTCGTCCACGGCCGTCGACGTGGACCGCATACTGCGGCCTTCCTGCGGCTTGGCCAGATCATCCAGATCACCGGCCCATCCGGTGGCAGCGATCAACCAAGTGAACACCGCCAGTAGCGTCCAAAGGGCAAGTCTTCCCCTGGATTCAGATGCGGTGGATTGCGAAGTGGCGATGTCACGTAGTCGCATGTGCTCGTCCTTTCAGGTGTTGCCGATGAAGCAGTTGAGGCTGGGCGTCCATCGCGACGATGTCTCACCGTTTCGCATCCGCCGGAATCAGCAGCAGCGTTCCCGTCCAACTGCCTTGCGGCAAAGCGACCACTTGCCCTTCCCGGACATCGCGCCGGAGCACGCGCATCTGAGTCCGGCCCCGGTCGGTGTAGTGGAAAACGTTGTCCGTTTCGTCCCAGCCGGCAAGGTTAGTCGCCCACGCCTTCGTTGTGGCCACGGACAGCGTCATTGCTTTCTTTGCGGTCACCGTGATCTCTGCGAGTTCGCCACCGTGGGTTTGCGTGTAACGCCAACCTTGGAGACTGTCTGGCACCTCGCGCCACACGTAGCTGCGATTTCCGAAGGCCACAGCGTCGTTGTCAAACGTAGTCAGCGTGAACCCACGGCCTTCGATCGCCACTGTGGCGGTTTCGACCTTATTCTTCGGTGGCGGTTCCATTTCCCGCGGGTCGATCACGGAGCCCGCCATCGTCAAATCCCGGAAATTGGCAAAACGGTGAAACGTCAGGAAATTCGCATCGTGAGCGTTGTGGGCTCCGCCCAGGCCGTCGTCGTAAGCCGTTCGGATGGCCGCGACGATATCGTCGCCTTCGAATAGCCAGTCGGGATACTGGAACCCGTGATGCCGGACATCGGGATGATACAGCAGGACGCAGCGAATCTCCCACGTTCGCAGATCCTTCGAACACATCAATGCCAACGTGTTGCGGATCGACGCGGCCCTGGCCTGACTGGCGTGTTGCGGCATGACCGGATTCGAAAGCGTCCAGTAAGCCTTGGTCTTCTCGTCGTAACGGATCGTGAACTTCTTGGCTCCGCCGGGAAAGTCGATGATGTCGTGTTCGGGATCGAAGCGAACCGTCTTACCGTCCTTGCTGACTCGCACGATTGCCGCCTTGCCGCCGGTCGGGCAGGCGACGCGCAAGATGTTGACCATCTCGCCCGTGGGAGTCACCACGGCGTTGCCCTCGAGCCAACCGCCGAACATGCCGTCCAGCCATTTGGGATCGCGCGGCAACGGATTGCTGATCGTCCAACTTGCCTGTTCCAAGAGATCGGCGTCGACCGGAGCGCTCATCATGCATGATCGGTAACGCTCGCCCCAGCGGATCCCGCCCATGGCGTCCTCGAACGCTCGCCAGATACGGCCATCGTGGATCACCACCGGCATCGGCCCGGTGTGATACTCGCCCGTGGTGGTCAAGAGTCCGTGATGCTCGTCGGTCGGCGCGGTCCATTTGCGTCCGCCATCGTCGGATCGCATTGCCACGATCCGTCCGTGATGCTTGACCGTGCCCATCAGATACGCCGCGTCCTGATGGGTGAAGACGTTGGCCCAGAACAGCCCGTCGATACGAGCCGTCTGCTGCCAGGTCGCTCCGCGGTCTTCGGAACGAAAGACCCGAGTCGCGGCCCTCCGATGTTCGGTCGAACCTGGTCCAAATTCGTCGCACTTTGTCAGATACGCGCCATCGGGCAAGATGGCGATACCGGCCGAGCCGAGGTAGATCCCTGAGGAGGCAGGCGAATGACTCACCACGACGCCTGGGACTTTCGAAAGATCTGGCTCAGCGGACACTGCCGCGGTCGTCAGCGAGAGTAATGTCAGGAAAACCGTGATTCGCTTGCAGGTCATGCGTTAGTCCCTTTGCGTGGATTTCAGAAGAACATGGTTCCAGGTTTGGCGCACGTCCCAGCAAAATGTGAATCAGCATTTCCTGGTGTTTCGCGGCCCCTTAGTCATCATCTGTTGCCATTGTTGATCGTCGCCAGGGCAGACACAAGCGTCCTCAGCGCACAACTGCCGTTGCGTCCGACACGTTTTGTCTGCCGTTGCGAGGTTCCTCAGCGAGAATTAAGCTGGTGCGTCGTGCTGCAAGATGATTGTCGGGCAGAATCATCTGGAGTCTGTCTGGTGTGAAGCGATTAGACAGCCGTCCGCCGTCGGTTGACTGCCAAGCATAAGTGGGTCTCGAAATGAAATACTCGCTTACCATTCTCCTTGCCGTCTGCTGTTGGATCACAGCGTGCTCCGATCTTCACGCGGAAACTCAGCAAGGTGGACCGGGCGGCAGGGTTTCGCGAAACACGCCTGCCTGGAGCGATCCGGACCATCTCGGCTCGCCTCCTCCGAATGCAAATGGCTACCCATCGCGCGCCTCGGACCTGGACGCGTTGCCCGGTTTCCAAAACCCGCCACCCGGCTATGGCGAAGTGCCGTTTTGGTGGTGGACCGGCGATCCGCTCGACACGGACCGGCTGTTGTGGCAGGTAGAGGAGTTGCACAAGAAGGGCGTCTCCGGGATGCAGGTCAACTATGCTCATGAAGACACACCTGGCTGGCCGACTTATGCCGCCGACCCGGAGATCTTCTCCGACGACTGGTGGGAAGTGTGGAAGGTGGTAGCTGGCCAGTGCGGCCGGCACGGAATGGGAATCGGCCTGAGCGGATACACTCTCGATTGGCCAAACGGCAAGAGCCTGATCAGCCGTACAATCTACAACGATCCCGAGATCCAAGGACGTGAACTCGCGATCGCTCGCAAACAGCGTGTGTCGGCGGGTCAGGATGTCGTTTGCGAGCTTCCGGCTGGAACGATCGCCGTAAGGGCCTACCCGGTCGGCGCGGCTGGCATCGTTCGCAACAACGTCGACTTGGCCGATTCGGTCCACGATGAACGTCTGAATTGGACGCCCACACAAGGCGATTGGGAGGTCTGGATCTTCACCGCCGGTCGGAAGCCGGGCACGCTCAACCCCATTCATCCGCTGGCGGGCCGGCGAGTCGTGGAAAAATTCTTTCAGCGATTCCAGGACCATGCGCCGGGGCAGTCCGCTGCAGGACTGAACTACTTCTTCCATGACGAGTTGAAGTTCGGCGTCGGCGACCGGATCTGGACCGACGATCTGACGGAGGAATTCAAGCGGCGCAAAGGCTACGATCTGTTCGAGGCATTGCCGGCGATGTTCCAGGATGTCGGCCCGAAGACCGTCAAATACCGGCTGGACTTCATGGACGTGAAGATGCAACTGGCTCAGGAACGATACTTCATCCCCATCTTCCGGTGGCACTGGAGTCGAGGCAAGATCTACGGCTGCGATCAAGGCAGCCGCGGTCGCAACCCGATGGAGTTTGGCGATTATTTCAGCAGCGTGCGCTGGTACACGGCCCCCGGACACGACACCCCGGGCGGAAGGGCCGATCTGATCAAAGGCAAGGTTTCCAGCTCGATTGCACATCTGTACAAACGCCCGCGAGTGTGGCTCGAAGGGTACCACAGTCTCGGTTGGGGCGCCACGCCCGAGAATCTGATGTTTGCCACGCGCGAGAACTATCTTTACGGCTGCAACCTGCTCAACCTGCACGGGCTGTACTACACGACCCACGGGAGTTTCTGGGAGTGGGCGCCGCCCTGTTACCACTTCCGCATGCCGTACTGGGACCACATGGGAACGTTCCTCAAGTATTTCGAACGGCTCTCCTATCTGATGAGCCAAGGCGTCCACCAGTGCGACATCGCGATCATGTATCCGGTCGCTCCCGGCCAAGCCGGACTGGGCGGGCGCGAGGCGGCAGCCGCGGCCTTTGCTGCGGGCGAATCGCTGCTGGCGGACGGTTACGACTTCATCTTCATGGATTCCGAATCGTTGGCACGAGCCGAGGTTTGCGATGGACGATTTCACGTCGCAGATACTTCGTACCGGGTTCTTGTCTTGCCCGCGATGCGCGCGGTGCGGTGGTCCACCCTGCAAAAGGCACGGGAGTTCTTCCAGTCGGGCGGTATCGTAATCGCTGGTGAGGCGTTGCCCGAGGCAAGCGATCATGCGGGCAGTGAAGACCCGGCGCTCGACGCGGCGGTCAAGGAACTGTTCGGCGCTACCGCAGCAGAAGTGAAGGCTGGCGCACGACCTTCCGCCCAACGCAACGACGCAGGCGGCATGGGTGTCCCGTTGTTTGCAGGCAGTAAGGAATTGCCGGTGCGGCGCTATGAAGGCGGTTTCGCCGGACGCTGGGCGTGGTCCAAGGAGCCTGTGCAGCGTGTGTATTTCAAGACCGTCTGGCGGTTGCCGGAAGGCGCGAAGACATCTTGCCGCGTCCGGTTCTTTTGCGACAACGAGGGCACCCTCTACGTCAATGGCTCGCGGCTTTGCGCGGGCGTGGAATACGGAACGGGCTGGGTCGGCAATGTCGAGTTAAACGATGGCGACGTGATCACCGTCGATGCGCGGGATCACGATTCGCCGGGCAAACGCGGCACGGCGGGCATTTTTTTGGCGGTCGTCCAGGAGGGCAAGACGGTGCTCTCGACGAAAGACCTGCGCTATACGCTCGCCCATCCCACAAACGAGCGTTGGCGCACAGATCCGACAATCACCGGACTGTCCGTTCCCGACCCGACAAACGTCCACCCGCTGCATCAGGGCGGCGCGACAAGTGACGGCTGGGCCTCACTGGTCGGCGAGATCGAAAAGGTGGTTCCGCGTGACGTTCAGGCGGAACAGTCAATCAAGGCGACGCATCGTAAGGTCGGCCGGCGTGACGTGTACTTGGTCATGGGAGCTTCGAAAGGTTCCCAATGCACGTTCCGCGCCACGGGCCGGGCCGAACTGTGGGACCCTTGGGCGGGACACGTCCGTTCGCTGCACGTAGTATCGCAAGACGACGACTGCACCACGGTACGCATGCCCTTGGAGGAGTATGAAGCACAGGTCGTCGTCTTCACGCCAGGCGAAACGCCCATCACCGTGGCCGACACCAGCTTGGCGGAGATCACTAATGTCGACAGTACCGATGGCCGGATTTCCGTAACCGGTTATGCCGCCGAGGCGGGCCGGCAGACGGCCGCGGTGAAGCTCCGCCAGAAGGCCATCACACTGCGGGGCAACGCCTCTGCATTGCTGCCGCCACTGACTCTGGAGGGCGCCTGGGAGTTTGAGCTGAAACCCACGATGGACAACCGGTGGGGCGATTTTCGTCTGCCCGTGACGGAGCAGATGATCGGAGCTGAAGCACGGATATTCCGCTACGCCGAGGAGGATACCAGAAGCCCCGGCTGGGAATCCCCGGATTTCGATGACTCGCACTGGCCGCGCGTAACTCACGGTTTCGGCATGAAGTTCTGGAAGCTGGGACCGCTGCCCAGGGATGTCGACACAACCGGCGTGGAGGCGGAACTCGCGATGGCCGAGGCCGTTGACCAGGCGGTGCCTGTGGAGGTATGCGGCGAGCGTTACGCTTGGGCGACTTATGCCTTCTCCTGGCGTTGGGGCGTAGAAGGCGACCCCGGCCATCAGGGCTGGCATGGCCTCAAAGAAAACGTTTCCGACGACTTCATCCGGCTGGGCAAGCCCAAGAAAGGACACAACGAGACATTGTATGTCGAGGAGGACACGGGCTCCCGCTACTACTTATGGACGGCAGTAGTAGCGCCGCATGCGACACAAGCGAAGGTCATCTGCAGTGGCGAAACGACACCTGCGGCGGTCTACGTCAACGGATCGGCCGTGGGCTCTGCAGCGAACCGCGTGACGCTCAAAGCTGGCGCCAACCCGCTGCTGCTGCGTTACGACTCTCCCGGCCGAGGCCACTTCGTACTCGCGCAAGCGGATGCTCCGGCACCGGCGACGCGAACACCGCTGTCGATGCCTTGGTACGACCAGCCCGGACGACTGCCTTTCGACGCCCTGCCAGCCGTCGCAAGACCGATCGGCTGGTACCGTTTTGTCGCCCCGCCGGGACTGCGCGCAATGACCGTCACAGCCAACGGTATCGTCGATGCTTGGGCAGACGGTCGACCATTCGCCGTTACCTCCGAGCGGGCGACTGACGGCGGGGCAATGCGTTATCAAATGGCCCTGGACGCTTCCCTTCCGGGCGAAGCCAAGGTTGCGTTGCGAATTGAGCCCCGCCGTGGATTCTACGGCGGATCGGCGGTACCGGAGCCCGTTCGGCTCGATTGCGGGATCGGCACCATCGCCCTGGGCGATTGGTCGCAAGGATCGGCGTTGGAATGCTATTCGGGCGGTGCCTGGTATCGGAAGACCGTCACTTTGAATTCCGAGCAAGTCGGCAACCGAGTGGTGCTGGATCTCGGCGGCGTGGCCGCCACAGCCGAAGTGCACGTCAATGGCCGGCGCGCGGGTATTCGAGTGGCACCACCATGGCAAGTGGACATCACGGATGCCGTCAGAACCGGCGAGAACCGCATCGAAATCCTGGTTTACAACACCCTGGCGAATCACTATCAGACCATACCGACCAGATACCGAGGCAATCCGAAATCCGGCCTCCTGGGCCCTGTGCGTCTGGAGTTCCTGCAAGAGGTGACGCTGGGCGAGTAAGGAGAATGCCACATGTCTCGAACCAGCAGCCCCATGGAGATTCTGAAGCTGCTCGACAAATCCAATTGCAGGAAGTGTGGCAAGCCGACATGCATGGCCTTCGCCGTCGCCGTATTCAATGGCCAGAAACAGCTCGCCGAATGCCCCATGCTGGAGGGCAGTGTCGTCGAGCAGTATCACGGTTCGGTTGCCAGGCACGTGCCGTTGGATCAGGACCTAAACGTAACGATTGAGCGGTTGAAAAAGGGAATCGCCGCGATCGACCTGCCATCGTCGGCACGAAGACTGGGGGCAACTTTCGCTGATGAGAAGCTGACGATGAAGTGTCTCGGCAGGGACTTCAGCGTCGACGCAGCCGGGAACATCACAACTGGACTCCATGTCCACGGATGGATCGTGGTACCGGCGTTGAACTACGTCATCGACGGCGCCGGAACGCCGCTCTCAGGAGACTGGGTTTCCTACAGGCAACTGGAAGCCGGGCAGGCCCGGTATCCACTATTTGCCCAGATGTGCGAGAAGCCTTGCCAGAAACTCGCGGATGCCGATACGGACCTCTTCGAGGATGTGCTCTCTCTATTCGGAAGTCCAATAGATAACTGCCACTCGTCTGATCTTTCGTTTGTCTTCTATCCTCTACCGAGGGTCCCGATTCTGATTCGCTACTGGAAAGCGGAAGACGGACTCGAATCCAATCTCAGCTTTCTGTTCGATTCGACGACGACGGAAAACTTGAACATCGAGTCTGTCTATCTTCTGGGTACGGGCCTCGTGATAATGTTTGAGAAGATCGCTCTGAAGCACGGCCTGCAACTGCCATGACTGAGTTGGCGCACGCTTGGCCGATTCTCAACCGTTTCTCAGCGGTCGAAAGAAACGACTGCTGAGCGACGTACAGGTAGCCCCGACTCAAGGAAACGTCGGTTTGAGATCGCGGATATTTTCCAGTTCGGCGTCCTTTCCTGCAGCAGGCGCATAGAGCAGTACGGGGGCGACGATGCCGCCCGTGCCCAGTTCGTTGACGACTTGGTTGGAAACGCAGACGACGATCACGTTCTTGCCCGGCCGCACCGCCTCGGTAGCGTCTAACTCGAAGGGATAGAACGCTGCGCCGTGGCTGATGCCGATGTTCTGACCGTTCAGCCAGACTTTGGCCAATTCGTCTGCGCCGCCGCACCAGAGAAAAACCCGTCTACCGACGAACTCTTGCGGCACTTCGACAGTTTGACGGTACCAGGCAAGCCCCTTGTAGTAGCGGAGGCCCTGGGTGCTCCAAGAGGAACTGGACGTCTTCAGCGTCTGCCAGCCGCCGCCGGTCACATCCGCTCGCCAAAGTCCGATGTCCTCGCCGACGCGGGAAGGATCGATCTGAAACTGCCACTCGTCCTGCGCCGCGGCCACCAGCCGATTTCCGTTCGTGACGCGCTGGTAGCCTTGCTCGGTACAGGGACGGAAGAACCGTCGCGTGTAGTTGACGTACGTGCTGAAGCGGCCCGCCGATAGCATCGGCACCGGTTCGTGGCTCATCAACTCGTTCGCCACGGCGTCCATCCTGTCCAGCTCGGCCTTGGCCTTGGCAAAATCCACTTGCACGCGTGCGTCCATCATGGCGCAAAACGCTTCGAGCATATGGAAAGTCTGGGTGATCATTCCTACGCGCTGCTCATAAATGCCACGTCCTCGGGCTTGTTTTCTGCCTTCGTCCAGCAGCGCTCGGGCCTTGGTTCTCAACGGTGCCGGATAGAAGTGCGGCATGTCCCAGGCCGATCCGGTGCAGTAATCGCCATCGCGGAGCGCCGCGTCCATCAGCACGATGTACTGCCCCATGGGACCGGACGCGGGGCCGAAGTATTTCACGCAGCAGTCTTCCAGCAGTGCATCGACGTCGGTTTTATGGTTCCACATCAGTTTGCCCGCAACGTACATCGACGGAAACTGCGGGCCGTAGTTCGGGAACGTCTCGACACGCCAACCCTTCACGCCCAGTTCGTGACAGGCAGGGATCTCGTCACGCAACCGGTGGACGATGATGAAGGGAAAACCGGGACAGGCCAGATTGCTCCAATACCCGCGATCGTAAAGCTCGGGCATGATCTTGCCCCACTCCTGGTACAGCCAGCGGGCGTAGCTTTTCTCCGGAGCGATCGGATTCGAAAAGCCGTGTACCCGGTCCAGGGCGATCGGCGCCAGGGCGCCCATGATCCGTGGGTCCGGCTTCCATCGTGTGGGCGGCCGCATGTACGAATGGTAGATGTAGAAAGCCAGCTTCGTGTCCGGGCACTCGTCGTCCACACGCTTGAGCACCTGGTTGAAGAACCAGATGTAGCGGTCGGTCACGGAAGCCTCGTTCGAAAATGGATCGAAGTCGTCGCCGTCCAGAGCTCGGCAGCCGTCGCACTCACAGAAGCCCGACCCGTCGTTGGGCCCCATACCAATGATCGGCCCCTTGCCGGCCTGGCGGCGCTGCTTAACCTGGTCGGCCGCGTATTCGATCAATTTGGGGTTCGACACACAATGCTGGCGGGGCGTCCGTTTGCCGTCACGCAGCGCGAACCATTCAGCGTACTCCACGGGTTCGATTTCGCCGGTGGCCTTGTTCACCTTGACCCTGGGCGCGGGGATGCCGTGGGCTCCGGGAAAAACGGGCCCGCCGCAGCGCAGTCGTTTCTGCCAGTCGCGATGGGGCATCTGAAACCATCGCGACGGAAACGACGGCTGTTGTTCGGTCCGCTGCGGGCGCATTTCGATTGTCTTTAGCTCCGGAACGACGGTGCCCAGATCGCCAGGCGTGAACCACCGGCAACCCAACTGTTCCAGCAGTTCAATCACGCCGTAGTAAGTGCCTTCCTGGACGCCGGCAATCATCACCGCATCCCGATCCACTTGCAGGACGAAGGACCCGCGAAGCGCGGTATCCGGCTTTGTCTTCACCAGGCGCTCGAAGACATTGCGGCCCAGGAAGATCGGGACGCGGCCGGCGGCCTTGGTCTGCCTCAAGAAGGCGCCCACGTCCTTGGCATCGACCGTCGCGGCTTCCAATTCAGCCCCACACATCTTCCGAATGTGTTCCGTCAGATCCTGGAGCGCGAGCGTCTCGTGTTCGTCTGGCTCCGTGGGCAGCGCGACCACCGCCATTGGCTGACCGTCTTTGACCAGAGTCGCTGCCGACAACAAGCCGGGCAGCACCAATAAGATGACAAGCAACATTGCCGTACGCATCTTCTACATCTCCTTGATCGTTCGTAGGTATCCGCTGCGAGCATGAAACCGAAAGAACTCAGCCAACCGGTAGCCATTGTCGATCGTTGCCCCGAGCGGTGCAAGTCGTGGTGCCGTGGCTCGATACACAAGAGCGGTCCGGTCAGCTAGAATTTCAACCGATCGCCGTTTCACGCGTCACGAAAATTCACCCTATAGTTGCAAACATTTTACCGTGGCGTAAGCTTCCAGCTTGCGATGGCAATATGAAAGAGCATTTTCCGCGCCGTGCTTAGACCTCACGACGCGCGAGATTGGAGAACCTTCCAGTCACGTTCTGAAATCACGAGTTTCCCGGCAAGCTGGAAGCTTACCCCACGACGATTATGCAACGCTGGGGTTCATTCAGAGAAGGATACCCATGATTCGTCTATTAACCGCCGTGCTCACAGTTCTTCTGGTTCCCGTAATCACGTCCGCCCAGGCGCCGGACATCGCCGAGTTGGACAAGTACATCGCCAGTGCCCGGGAAACGTGGGACGTTCCCGGTTTGGCTGTGGCGATCTTGAAGGACGACAAAGTCGTCTTGGCGAAGGGTTACGGCGTTCGCGAGGCAGGCAAGGCAGATGTGGTCGATGCCGACACACTATTCGCCATTGCGTCAAACACAAAGGCTTTCACAGCGGCGGCGCTGTCCATGCTGGCGGAAGACGGCAAGTTGAAGTGGAAGGATCCAGTACAGAAGCACCTGCCGTATTTCCAGCTTTACGATCCGTACGTATCGGCCGAGATGCGTGTGGATGATCTGCTGTGCCATCGTAGCGGCCTTGGCACGTTCTGCGGGGATTTGCTCTGGTATGGAACACCCTATTCGCCGGAAGAGATCATCCGTCGCACCCGACATCTGCGTCCGGCCGGGTCGTTCCGCGCCCACTACGGCTATTCGAATCTAATGTTCCTCGCCGCCGGGGAAGCCGTGGCAAAAGTCAGTGGCAAGCCCTGGCCGGAATTCGTCACCAAGCGGATCTTACGGCCGCTGGCCATGAATCGAACGACAACGACCGTCAGCCAACTCGAAGCGTTAGGCAACTTTGCCACGCCACACAAGCCAACGCCAGACGGCCTGCGGACGCTCGCCTGGCAGAACTGGGACACCATGTCTGCGGCCGGCGGCATCATATCTAGCGTCAATGACATGACGAAGTGGTTGCGCGTGCAGTTGAACCGTGGCCGGATCGACGACGACCGGCGACTCTTCAGCGAAGCCTCTTCCCACCGCATGTGGGCGCCGCAGACGATCATTCCGTTGAGCGACTCCAGTCGAGAACGTTATCCAACGACTCACTTCCGAGCATACGGGCTGGGCTGGTCGCTGGCCGACTACAAAGGCCGCAAGACGGTCGGCCACGGTGGCGGCTACGACGGCATGTACTCGCGCGTCCTTATGGTCCCCGAGGAACAACTCGGCGTCGTCGTGCTGACGAACAGCATGACGGGCATCTCGACGGCGCTGGCCAATCGCATCGTCGACGCCTATCTGGGCGGCGATCAGCGTGACTGGAGCGCCGAGGGTGTGAAACGCGACCGCAAGAGCCGAAAAGACTTCTACGAACGAATCGCCAAAGCCATTGCCCCAAGAGCCGAAAACACCAAGCCCAGCCATACACTCGAAGCCTACGCCGGCACCTACACCGGCAAGCTGTACGGCGACGCGACCATTTGTGTCGAAGATGGCAAGCTGGTACTCCGTCTCCTGCCCAACAAGGATCTGGTTGCCGATCTCACGCACTTGCACTACGACACATTCGTGATTCACTGGCGAAACGAATTTGCCTGGTTTGGCGAAGGCACGGCGCAGTTTCTGCTGAACGCCGCAGGCAATGTGGTCGAACTCAAGCTGGAAGTCCCGAACGACGACCTGTGGTTCGAGGAGTTGGAACTAAGGCGGAAGTAGACGAGGCCCCATGACCTGGATTTCGACAACCTGAGCGCCCGCGAACGCCGAGTTTCGCAACACGTTCAGTCGTACATAGCGTGCTTGGATCGGATCGAACCAGCGTTCGAGCCCTTCCGGTATGGCGGGATCTTCGTTCGCTCGCTCGTCAATGACCGTTGTCCAATTTTCGCCATCCACCGAGGCATCGACCGTGTACTTGTAGACGTGCCGTCGCGTTTTCAGAGATTGGTGAGGCCAGGTGTGGAACAGGACGAAGATGTGGTCGATCTCCTTCGTCTGTTCGAGGTCGATCTGCAACCATTGTGGCATGTCGAAAACGTAATGCCGCTTCGCGTCGAGGTCGGATTGCCAGTATTCGTTGTTGTCTCGCTTGCCGTCGACGGCCGCCGTGGGCGAGAAGTCCTTGAGTGTGGACGATGCTTGAACCGGCATGTTCCACGCCAGATTCACATGCTGCGACCGCGGCTGCAATTCAATGCGTCTCGGCTGGAATTCGTACACGCGGATCTCGCCACCTCGGATCGACTCGGAAACGACGGCCCGGTCATCGCGATTTTCCCAATGGACGTCGCGGTCCTCGAAACACTCCAGCACGTCCTCGACCGGTTCCCGGCACACGATCTCGAACGGGACCGCTTTGTAGGGATACTCTGCAAGAACCTTAGCTGTGCTCAGTGGCCGCGAGACCAATTCCTCTCGCTTCAGAGAGTAATTGAACAGAGTCACAACCCAGCCATCGCCTTTCTTGTTGATCAGCCACGAGAGGTCTTCCTTGTCTTCCGTCCGTCGGCGGATTTCGAACGGCGTCAGGCCGGCTGTGAGACGTTCAAAGAAGTCCGCTACGACGCTAAGGATTGGCTTCTTCTGCCATGCGCGGCGCAACATGCCTTGTCGGCTCTCGATCTCGTCGTCTTGGATCATGTGATGGGCGCCGACCAGGATTGCGTGTCCTTTGCCGACCTTGTGTTTCGTGACCAGCGGTCGACCATTGCACGTGTAGAGTGACTCGGCCCCGGTCAGCTCGAGTGCTTCGAACGAAAACGTCGCCTCGTCGAACGATGCGCCGTCGATGCTGCAATCGACTTCATTGCCGTTCAGCGTCTGGCCATTCAGCCCAACACCGAAGAACGCTGGCTCAAGAGCCGTTCCCAGATCGCGGACGTTGACGACGAGAGTTCCACCGGCCTGGACATACTGCTTCAGCGCAATCGCGTAGCCGGGTTCGATCTCTTGTCCGCCCAGAGCAAACAGCACCTTGTATCCATCGAAAACCTTGGGGTCCATTGGGCGACCGGGCGCGTTCGGCGAGAGGATGTCGAAGATCTCGCCGTACGGCGCTGTTTGCGAGTAGCAGCCGCTGGGGCGCGTATGTCGATGCTCGGGGAACAGTAAATCGCACAGGATTCCGTGGTTCATGTGGTCGGCATCGTCATAGGGCAACCTACAACTGCTGTAAGTGCTGCCGCCTGTGTGATAGATCGACGGCCAAGCGCGGTTGTACTCCATCAGCAGCCCGACCGGCGCATAAGGCACGCCGCGATCCGGATGCCGGTCCGCATAGTCGAGCATCGCCCTGGCAATATGGCCCAGCGTCGACAACTCGTGCTGACCGTCGCCTTCGATGTCCTGATAGAGCGAGCCCGGCATGCCTTCGATCACCGAGTAGTTGGCGCCGACCAGATAGGGCCGGAAGATGTAGTACCACACATGCGGCAGCGGATAGCCCCATTCTTCGCGCTTGATCGAGTACCAGCCGCGATCGAAGTAGCCGTACCGCTCGGTAGGCTCATGCCCTCGCCAAGTGAAGTAGAACTTATTCCCGCCGGATTGGCGCATGAGCCCACGCGCCCGAGCGTTTCTGAAAGCGTCGGCTCCTTTCTCGGCCACCGTCGTCGTATTCGGCAGACTGGCAATGTGGTAGGGGCTCATGAACATGCCCCACGCGATCCCCTTCCCAACCTTGGCCAGAAACTCTTCGCAGTACAGATCGCACAGTTTCCGCAATTCACGGCGCGTCCACTGGTGGTCGGGATCGCGGTAGAAGGGAAGCTCGCGGTCGAGCCGAGGCATCAACCGATCCCGGAAGAAAGCGACCAGGCTGGCGTCGTCCACGTACCCCATGGACGAGCCTTGCCATTTCTTGCCGGTCTTGATGTAGTGGAAGACGGGTTCCAGTCGATAGATGGGGGCTTCCGGCATGGTGTCGCCGATCCACAAATCGCCTAATGCCTCGACTGCGGCTTCGGTCGGCGCCGGATTGCCTTTGGCCGTGCAGTACTGAATCGTGTGCAAGGGCCATCGGTTCTGGAGGTAGGATTCGACCAGTTCCTTCCACATACCTGCGAGTTCCCGTCGCGTATCGGGGGCGAACTTGTTGATGTCGTAATTCCAGTGCCCGGGAATCATACGATCCAACAGCCCCACCTGGCGCAACGCCGCCGTCGATTCGGCCTTCATCCGCTGATACGGTCCTTGGTCGGCGAAGTAGAAATCGCGGTCCCCGACTCGGCCCGGCGTCCAGTATTCGCCTGGGGGGTGTTCATCCGACGGCGGAAGAAGTGGAGTGGCCGTTGAGAGACGCGTCTCGTTGGCATCGGATTCCGCCGCTTCAACAGGACCGTGACCGAGGCAAACACTCGCGCAGCAGATGCATGCAGTAAGCCAGACTCGACAACTGCGAAAAACAGTCTGTCTGCGATCCATGGTCATTCTCCTCGTTCATTACTTCTCAGGTGCCCGTCCCAAATACTTCGGGTACTGCCACTCGAAGTCCTTTCGGCGACGGTACGGTTTCGGTAATGCATCGTGTTCGGCAGTGAGTCTCGCGAGCATTTGGGGATCGGCCAACGGATCTTGCGAGCGTTGCTGCCACTGGCGCAAAGCATCCAGCAGTCGTGCCTTGACCGTCGCCATTTGAGGATCGTTCGCGCGGTTACGCATCTCGTAGGGATCGGTCTCCAGGTCATACAGTTCGATGGGCGGTGCGTCGGACCATGTGGAATAGGTCTGACGCACATCGGGTGTCGCAGCAGCGACAGCCTCTTTGGACACGTACGATGGCTGAGCAGACGAGGTGCAGACGTCAGCCACGGGATTAGGGCGATCCTGCAACAAGTTCACGATTAGCTTGTAGCGATCGTCCCTTACGGTTCGCTGCGGGAAGTACAACGGCGGGTAATGTCCGTGATACTCACTACACAGGTACTCACGCCACTCCAGGTCTTCCTGCGTCATCAGCGGCATCAAAGAACGGCCTGCCAATCTGGACGGGCATTCGGCTCCCGTAGCTTCCAGGATGGTCGGTACCAAGTCGACGGTACTGACCAACTCACTGCGCGTCTCTCCGATTGGGATGCGTCCGGGGAAACGGATAAGCAAAGGGATACGCAGACTCGACTCGTAGCTGGCTAGTTTCCCGCGCGGGAATTGAGCCCCGTGATCGCCCAGGTAAATGACGAGCGTATTATCAGTCGCACCAGCCCGATCGAGGGCGTCGAGGAGTCGACCGACGCCCGTGTCCATCCGCATCATACAGTTGTAGTAGTCGGCCTGGCTTTCTCGCAGTGCGGGGGTGTCGAGACCGATCCAAGGCAACGGCCGGACGTCGTCGGGCGAGAGCGGCGATTCTGGCAGCCCGTGCTGCTGTCGAAGGAACGGCAGGTGGGCGTCGGCGTAATTGACCATCAGGAAGAACGGCGTTTCGGACGCCGTGAAGAACTCGGCGGCCAATTCAGCCACACGCTCGACGTCCCGACGCGCAAACGTATTCGAGTTCGCAACGTTCGGGCGGAAGTCGAATGGAAAGGCAGATTCGGGATTCACGTGGAGCTTCCCGATCAAGCCGGTGCGGTAGCCGTGTTTCTTGAGCAGGTTCGCAACGTTTGGCGTCCCGGCAAACGTTCGGTAATGGTGGGTGGCCAAGCCGATCTGCCCGTTCTGATGCGGGTAGAGCCCGGTCAGTATACTGCTGCGCGATTCACTGCAGCTTGCGGTGGCGACGAACGCTCGTTCGAACCGGACACCCTCGGCGGCCAGGCGATCGAGGTTCGGTGTCTTGACATACGGATCGCCATAGCATCCGAGTTCGGGGCCGTTGTCTTCGGACGTGATGAGCAGCACATTCGGGCCGGTCATAGCAGGCTCGGAATCCATCGCCGCTGCCAGGGAAACGACTAACTGGGAACCGAGCAGCAGAGTCACGACCATTCGTCGTCTCCCTAAATTCGTTGGTACATTTTGTGTTACGAGGAACTCCAAGAAAATACTAACTGATGCGTTCAGCAAATAGAACTGGTCCGAATTCCAAGTAAGCACCCGGTCACGCGTCTTTCGACATTTCCCAACGCGCAGAAACCCGGCTTTTTCTGAAAAGCCGGGTTTCTTCTCTGCAAAGGAATTCCTGGCCGGGTGCTTGCTTGGTGTTGCGGCGGCTGTCGGCTTCGTAGTAGGCTACCTGATGGAAGGGCCGCAAGGCCGCTAAGGCAAGCGGCGCTTGAAATCTTACCTCTTGGAAAGTAGCAGGCACACTCCGTGTGCCTGCACCTATCCACGACTTATCTCAGCAGATGAATCTGCCATATCCGCTCAGGAATGTCCAGAATTGGCTCACGCTATATCCAATGATGCCAGTGGCCAGGGGTGTAGAAATCTGTTAAAC
>JADHUC010000152.1 GCA_016784735.1 Pirellulaceae bacterium
CGGCGACTTGGACGGCGCGGCCGACGGCAGCATCGAAACCACATGGCTCGTCCCCGCGGATGACAGCCTGGGCTCGGTCTTCGAGATCACCGCCACGGGGCTCACCTCGGGTGGGCGCGCCAGTGCACAGTTCACCGACGACATTTTGCTCTACGAGCCGGTCAACTACGGCAACTTGAACACATCGAATTGGGCCTACATCGACGCCGACACCGCCTATGACAGTTACTACCACTCTTCCGGGCCGCACAATCCGCCCGGCGGGTACGCGATCGAGTTTGATGGGAACGACGAAAGGCTGGAGTCGAAGTCCTTCAATCTGGCCAATTACACAAATGCTACGTTGAGTTATCAGGTGCAGCGGCAGGGCCACGAAAATGCTCCCGAAACGTATGATCATTTGCACGTGCAGTACCGAAACTCATCTGGAAATTGGGTGAACCTGCAAACGGACAGCGTTTATAACACATCCAGCAGCTCTTTCACTTCACGAAGTATCTCGCTTCCGTCGGGTGCATACCACTCCAATTTCGCATTCCGATTCGATGCATACGACTCGGACTACGAATCATACTACGGTTACGCCGACAACTGGTTTGTGGACAACGTCACGCTGACGGCGACCCCGAGCGGGGGAGGAGGGAGCCCGGTCACCTACACGAGTACAAACGTTCCCAAATATTTCTCTAGCTATGCTTACTCCTACCTCACCGTGAACGATTCCTTCACAATCACGGATGTCAATGTGCAAGTATACATTACTCACACTTGGGACGCCGATCTCGACGTGTATCTGCAGGCCCCCAACGGGACGCAGGTAGAGCTGTTCACCGACGTCGGCAGCAGTGGCGACAACTTCTACTACACGACCTTGGACGACGAGGCAACCCGCGCCATCACGTCCGGCAGCGCGCCCTTTTACGGCAGTTACCGACCTGAAGGTTCACTCAGCAACTTCGACGGAATCAACGTCCACGGCACGTGGACGCTGAGGATCTACGATGACGTGTCGTGGGTGGACGGGGGCACGCTGCGCGCTTGGTCGATTACTGTCAACGGCGAGGCGACTAACAGCCCGCCGGCGGCAGTCAATAACAACTATAGCGTGAACGAGGACAACACGCTAAGCATCGCCGCTCCGGGCGTGCTGGGAAATGACAGCGATCCGGACGGCGACACACTGAGCGCCTTCGTCGGCGGCAATCCGAGTCATGGCACGGTGACGATGTATTCCAGCGGTGCGTTCAACTATACGCCCACCGCCAATTACTTCGGCGCGGACAGCTTCACTTACAGGGCTTACGACGGACATGCCTACTCGAACTGGGCCACGGTGAACATTACCGTCAACCCGGTCGAGGACTCGCCGCTGGCCGTCAGCGACAGCTACAGCGTGAACGAGGACAGCATGCTCTCGGTGTCCTCAGTGCTCGGGGTGCTGCGCAACGACAGCGATGGAGACGGCGACGCGTTGACCGCGCTCCATGGAAGCGATCCAGCTCACGGCACCGTGTCGCTGAATTCGAATGGCGCGTTTTCCTACTCGCCGCACGCCGACTACTTTGGGCCTGATAGCTTCAGCTACAGGGCCTACGACGGAACGAACTACTCCAACTGGGCCACGGCGAACATCACGGTGAACGCTGTCAACGACGCCCCTTCGTTCACCAAGGGCAGCGATCAGGTGGTGCTGGAAGACGCGGGCCCCCAGTCGGTGGCTGGTTGGGCCAGTGGGATCAGCGCGGGTCCGGCGAACGAGTCGAGTCAAACGTTGACGTTCCATATCGCGGGCACTAACCCCGGTTTGTTTGCCAGCGGGCCGGCGATTTCCCCGGGCGGCACCCTAACCTACACCCCGGCCGCTCATGCCAACGGCTCGGCCACGATCACGGCGACGTTACGCGACAACGGCGGCACGGCCTATGGGGGTGACAACACGAGTGCCCCGCAGACCTTTACTATCACGGTAACGCCCGTCGAGGACTTGCCGGTGGCGGTGAATGACAGCTATAGCGTCAATGAGGATAGCACGCTCACCGTCGCTGCTCCGGGCGTCCTGGGAAACGACGACGAGTTCGACGGCGATCCGCTGACCGCGGAGCACGTACCTGGTTCGGGCCCCTCCAACGGCACGCTGGTATTCAGCGCCGATGGTTCGTTTACCTATACCCCGAACTCCGACGTCAACGGCAGCGACAGCTTCAGATACAAAGCTCACGACGGCAAAGCCTACTCGAACGAGGCCATAGTGAGCGTTATCGTCAACCCGGTGAACGATGTCCCGTCGTTCACCAAGGGCGGCGATCAAACGGTTCCGGAAGACGCCGGCGCCCAGAGCGTTCCCAACTGGGCCACGGCGATGAGTGCGGGGCCGGCGAACGAGTCGGCGGAGACATTCACGTTCCTAATTACCGGCAACAACAACCCAGGATTGTTTGCCGCCGGCCCGACGGTCTCCCCGGGTGGCGACTTGACCTTCACCACGACGAATGACGCCAACGGATCGGCTCAGATCGCCGTGGCCGTGCGCGACAGCGGCGGCACGGCCTACGGTGGCGACGACACCAGTGACCCACAGACGTTTACGATCACGGTCACGCCGGTTAACGACGCCCCGGTGGCGAACGACCAGAGCGTGACCACGGACGAAGACATACCGGTGGGCATCACACTGACGGGCTCGGATATCGATGGGGATTCACTGACTTACAGCATCGTGTCAGGTCCGCCCAACGGCAGCCTGAGCGGCACGGGCCCCAATTTCACCTACACGCCGGATCTCAACTACAACGGCTCCGATAGCTTCACGTTCAAGGCAAACGACGGGGCCCTCGATAGCAACGTCGCCACCGTCGGTATCACCGTCAACCCGGTCAACGATGCTCCAGTCAATGGCGTGAGTGGGTCACAGGCGACCGATGAGGACGCGTTGCTGACATTCAGCGCCGGCAATGGCAACCTTGTCTCGATCTCGGACGTCGATGCCGGCAGCAATCCGGTGGAAGTCACGCTCACCGCGACGAATGGCGCGGTCACTTTGATCGGCACTACGGGCTTGACTTTCACGAGCGGCGACGGCATAGGCGATGCCGCGATGACCTTTACCGGCACCATTACGGACATCAACGCCGCCTTGGACGGACTCGGCTTTGCCCCAGACCCGGATTTCAACGGAGCGGCAAGCCTTACGATTACTACAAATGACCAGGGCTACACCGGCGCCGGGGGTGGCGGAGGTGGCGGTGGGGGCACTGAGGTTTATGTCGTCGATGCGGGCGTTTCGAACCATGGCCAAGTGAAAAACGCCAAAACCTACCTCGGGAATCTCGGGTACACGATGACTGCCGGCGGCACTTTGACCGACTACTCGGCGTACGACCAAGTGTGGGATTTGCGTTACAGCGGCAGCCTTACTACTGCTGATATCACGGCGATGGGAGCGTATCTGCGCGCGGGCGGCTCAATGTACTTGACCGGGGAAGGGAGTAACTTTGACAGTTCCAGAAACCTTTCCTTGGTTAGCTGGGTCAACGGGGTTGGAGGAGGCACTGTCAGCCTGGTCGGCACTGTTTACACATCCTACCAATCGATCACCGGGCCAGGCCAGATCGTCAATTCGCCGAATACGTTCAGCAGTGTGCGCTTTCAGTATGCGAGGACGGCGGCCAGTGTGTCTCAAGGATTTCTCGTCACGGAGACAAGCGTCGGGGCTGGCCGGGGGTCGCTCGTCGGTTGGGATTTCGGAGACATTGTTGGCAGTGCAAACGCGCGGATGCTGGTAGGATTTGACATCGAAGTCTTTTACAACGGCCAGGACTGGGCCGAAAACATGGCCACTTACCTTGGCGCGGGTGGTGGTGGCTTCTTGAGCGACACCGACACCGTTGCCATCACTGTCACGCCGGTCAACGACCCGCCGGTAGCGTTGGACGACGGCTACTCTGTAACCGAGGACAATACGCTTTCGGTCTCGGCAGCCTCGGGCGTGCTGCAAGACGACAACGATGTGGATGGCGACCCGCTCACGGCGGAGTATGTGTCGGGATACGGTCCCAATAATGGCACGCTGACACTCAATTCGGACGGCTCGTTCAGCTATACCCCGGACGCCGACTTCAACGGCAGCGACTCCTTCCGGTACAGGGCTTACGACGGAGAAGCCTACTCGAACGAGGCCACCGTCAACATCTCGGTCTTCGCCGTCAACGACGTCCCGTCGTTCACCAAGGGCCACGATCAAACGCTTCCGGAAGACGCCGGCGCCCAGACGGTGGCCGGTTGGGCCACCGACATCAGCCCAGGTCCGGCGGACGAGTCGGAACAGACGTTGACGTTCATTATCACCGGCAACAACAACCCGGGATTGTTTGCCGCCGGGCCGACGGTCTCCCCCAGCGGCGACTTGACCTACACTACGGCCGATGACGCCAACGGCTCGGCTCAGATCGCCGTGGCCGTGCGCGACAACGGCGGCACGGCCTACGGCGGCGCCAACACCAGTGCTCCACAGACGTTTACGATCACGGTCACGCCGATACAGGACCCGCCCGTGGCCGACGCCAACGGCCCGTACGTCCAAGATGAGGGCTCATCGATCACCTTTGATGCGTCCGGGTCAAGCGACGTCGACGACGACACGCTCGAATACCGCTGGGATTTTGAGAATGACGGGACGTGGGACACCGAATGGTCCTTGAGTCCGACGGCTGCGGATACGTGGTATGACGATTACTCCGGCATCGTAAGAGTTGAGGTATCGGATGGGCAGGACACGGATACCGCCACGGCGAGCGTCACGGTGCTGAACGTCGCGCCGCTGGTTGAGGCGGGCCCGGGCCAAACCGTGGACGAAGGCGACACCGTCAATTTCTCCGGCAGTTTTACTGATCCGGGTACGCCCGATATCCATACCATCCACTGGGATTTCGGTGATGGAGAGACGGCTGACGGAACGCTCACTCCAAGCCACGTGTACGCTGACAACGGCGACTTTGCGGTCACGCTCACGGTCACGGACGACGATGGCGGAATAGGTGCCGACACCCTTACCGTGACCGTCAACAACGTGGCCCCAACGGCCAATATCGGTATCAGCCCCGACGAGTTGCAGGAAGGCAATACCGTGACCTTGACCGGTTATTTCGACGACCCCGGGTGGCTCGACACACATACGGCCGCCTGGGATTTCGGCGATGGTACCACGATGGCCGGATCGTTCACTCCGGGAGTCGGTTCGACCCATCACGTGATGGACCCTGTTACTCACACCTATGGCGACAACGGCTCCTATACGGCCACATTAACCGTCACCGACGGCGGCGGCGGGACAGGTACGGTGATCTATGCGGGAACTTATGGCGGGCACGTCTATCAATACAATGGAGAACTCAACTGGGAACTGATCTCGTCGCAACTGGACGAGACAGTCTATGGCTTGGTCGAGTTCGACGGCCAACTCTATGCTTCGACCGGATCGAGTCCGGGCAAGGTGTTCAGGTATGACGGAAATGACGGTTGGACCATGGTTGGCAACAATATGGGCTCCCGTATGTATTCGCTGGCCGTCTACAACGGTGAGCTTTATGCTGGAGGCGGAAGCCATGCGTTGCTCTACAGGTACAACGGAGGAACAAGTTGGACGAAAGTCGTCGACTACTCGAGCTGGTCGGGGATTTGGACTATGCACGAGTGGAACGGCCTGCTCTATCTGGGAGATGCAGGCATGGATAAGATAGGAAGCTGGAACGGCACAAGCTTCGACTACATCGTCGACCTGGGAGGCTCCTGTATCTATGATTTCCAGGAATACAACGGAGCCTTGTACGCTGCTGCTTGGCAGGGCAGAATGTACCGTTCGTCCAATGGAAACACTTGGACTACATCGATAGGCTCTCAATCCAACACTATGTGGGAACTGGAGGAATACCAGGGCTCCCTTTACATGGGCTTGAATAATGGGCGGCTGCAAAGATGGAACGGAAGCACGAAAACTGACGTTCTGACCGCCCCGGGAGGAATCCATTCACTGGCCACGGATGGAGACGTGCTTTTCGTCGGAACTACCAATAGCGGCCGCGTATACGGTTGGGATGGCAGCAGTCTGCAATTGGTCTCAGGCCCGATGGACTCCAGGACTCAAGTTCTGCTTGCGGCGTCCGGTACGGCTCCCGGTGGGATTGGAACGGCTTCGGCGGTAGTCACTGTGAACAACGTGGTGCCGAGTGTCGATCCCCTCGGTTCTTACGGAGGCGACGAGGGCAGCCCCATTGCCTTCAGCGGCCATGCCACCGATCCGGGCAGCGACGACCTGACGTTTACCTGGAATTGGGGTGATGGGGCCACCGACACCGTGACGACCTACTACAACAACGGCGTCAGTCCCGACCCCTACCCGAGCGCCGAAGTCAATCCGATGGACATCACGGACGCGGTGAGCCATACCTACGGCGACAATGGCGTGTATCCGGTGACCCTCACGGTCGAGGACGACGATGGCGGCGTGTCGGTGACCACAACGACGGTGACGGTCAACAACGTCGCCCCCACGGCAAACGCCGGCGCCAACCAGACCGCCAACGAGGGCGACACCCTCTCGTTCGCCGGCAGCTTCACCGATCCAGGCTGGCTGGATACGCACACCATCCTGTGGGACTTCGGCGACGGGAACTCCGCCACCGGAACGCTCACGCCGACCCATGCTTATGGCGACAACGGCGTTTACACCGTCATTCTGACCGTCACCGACGACGACGGCGGCGTGGGTACCGATGATCTCACGGTAACGGTCGAAAACGTCGCCCCGCAACTGGCCGGTGTGACGATCACGCCGACAGTGATCGACGAGAACGGGACAGCGACGCTGAGCGGCAGCATCATCGACCCGGGTACGCGGGATACCTTCACCCTGGTGGTCGATTGGGGCGACGGACCGCCGGAAGAGTTTGCGTACGGACCCGACACCACCAGCTTCAGTGAGACGCATCTGTACCTGGACGACGGCCCTAATCCGGGCGAGTCGCCGAGCTTTGTCTACTTCGTTGGCGTCACTATATTTGATGATGACGGCGGCAGCAGCACCGTGGTGTCAGGTGGAGGTACATCTTCGAGCACGCTCGGCGCTGTTAACCGCGGCTGGTGGAACAGTTATGGCAGCCATTCTTCTACTAATGACAATACGTTCACTGGGCGAATTGACTCGCGCGATTACAACTCTTACTTCACTTTTGACGTTTCGGATGTCGATCCAGCCTCTGACCTTGTGCTGCGGTTGGAGCTCGAGAGTTGGTGGAGCCCTGATGCAAGTGAAACGGTGACGGTGTATGACGTTTCCACTCCCGCGGCGATGTTGGAGGCAAGCGGAACTAACGTCGCGATCTACACGGATCTTGAAACGGGTAGTTCATATGCGACGGCCGTGATCCACCGAACCGAGGTTGGCACAGTCATTGATATGCCATTGAATGCGCAAGCGGTGGGAGACTTCAATTCCGTATCGGACTTCTTTTCCGTGGCAGTTTCAGTTGATAGCTTGACGCATTTTACTGGTAATGAGGGCCTACGTTTCAGCGGCCGCTCGGAGCCACGTATCCATCTCTTGGTGGCTGATCATGGTCTTCCCGAACTCTCCGTAACCGTCAACAATGTCGATCCAGTTGCCGCGATTGCGGGTGTCTCTTCGATTGACGAAGGCACTCCCGTGACGCTCAACGGCAGCCTCACGGATCAAGGAACTTCGGACATGCACGCTCAGAACTGGAGCGTGGTGGCCAGCAACGGACAGGCCGTCGCACCGTTGACAATTCCTGCCGGTGCTCCCAGCGGCGGCTCCGGTGGCAGCACGTTCGGCTTTTCGCCCGACGACAACGGCACCTACACCGTGTCTTACACAGTGAGCGATGACGACGGCGGCAGCGCCTGGGCCAGCACCGTCGTCACGGTCAACAACGTGCCCCCGACGGTGAATGCGGGTGACGATGCTGCGGTCGACGAGGGTGCCGTGTTCGATCGCTCCGGCTCATTCATCGATCCCGGGGCCGACACGTGGACGGCGACCGTGGACTACGGCGACGGCGGGGGACCGGAACCGCTGCTGCTCAATCCGGACAAGACCTTCAACCTGAGTCACAGATATGGTGACAACGGCGTTTACGTCGTGTCGGTCATGGTCGAGGACGATGACCTCGGCGTAGGGAGCGGCACGTTCACCGTAACGGTGGACAACGTGGCGCCCAGTGTCGATCCCGGCGGACCGTACGAGGTGGACGAGAACGAACCGGTGACCCTCTCCTTGCACGTCACGGATCCCGGCAGCGATGACGTGGTTGTTACATATGATTGGGGCGACGGCTTCTCTGAAACCACTACCCATACGTTTTACAGCAACGGCGCCACGCCCGATCCATTTCCGAGTCCAGACGTCAGACCGTTGGACTTGTTGGACCACGCTACCCACACATACGGCGACAACGGCGTGTACACGGTGACCCTCACTGTAGAGGACGACGACGGAGGCGTGACGGTGGCCCACACGACGGTGACGGTGGACAATGTGGACCCCACAATCATCGACATGAGCAACGACGGCCCACTTGATGAGGGAGGCGTGCTGACAGGCACCGCTACTGCTACCGACCAAGGTAGCGACGATTTGACGTTCACGTGGGACTGGGGCGACGGGACGATCGATGCCATCACGCACTATAATAGCGGCGCCAGCCCTGACCCGTATCCGAGCCCCAATATCAACCCCATTACAGCAAACGACGTGGCAAGCCACACGTACGCCGACAACGGCACGTACACCGTGACGGTGACCGTGCGCGACGACGACGGCGGCAGCGCCACGCAACAGTTCGACGTTCAGGTGTCGAACGTGGACCCGACGCTGGACGCGGCGGACAACCAGACGGCGGCCGAAGGAGCGCTGTTCACTATGGCTCAGATGATGTTCAGCGATCCCGGCTTCACCAGCCCGACGGCCGGTACCAACGAAACGTTCACCTACGATATCCACTGGGGCGACAACACCGCGGAGGCCGATCTCGCGCCCAGCAGTGTGACCAATGGCAACGTGGGCATTGCCACCACGGGCACGATCGACGACAGCCACACGTACGCCGACAACGGCACGTACACGGTGACGGTAATCGTGCGCGACGACGACGGAGGCAGCGCCACGCAACAGTTCGACGTTCTGGTGTCGAACGTGGACCCAACGCTGGACACGGCGGACAACCAGACGGCGGCCGAAGGAGCGTTGTTCCCTATGGCTCAGATGATGTTCAGCGATCCCGGCTTCACCAGCCCGACGGCCGGTACCAGCGAAACGTTCACGTACGACATTGACTGGGGTGACAATACGCTGGAGACAGGCCTCGCACCGAGCACCGTCACCAACGGCAGCGCAGGTGTGCCCTCCACGGGCACGATCGACGACAGCCATACGTACGCCGACAACGGCACGTACACGGTGACGGTGACCGTGTACGACGACGACGGAGGCAACGCCACGCAGCAGTTCGACGTTCAGGTGTCGAACGTGGCCCCGACGTTGGATTCGGCGGCCAACCAGACAGCGGCCGAAGGGGCGTTGTTCACGATGACTCAAATGACGTTCAGCGATCCGGGCTTCACCAGTGTAACGGCGGGAACCAGTGAGACGTTCACGTACGACATTGACTGGGGCGACGACACGGCGGAGACAGACCTCGCACCGAGCACCGTGACCAACGGCAGCGTGGGCGTGCCTTCCACGGGCACGATCGACGACAGCCACACGTATGCCGATAACGGCAGTTACACGGTGACCGTCACCCTCACCGACGACGATGGCGGCTTGGACACGGCGAGTTTCACGGTGACGGTCACCAACGTCGCGCCGACGTTGGATGCTGGGCCGGATTTGGTAGGCGAAGACGCAGTTGCGGAAGGCGCGTTCATTACGCTTGCCCCCGCCACATTCAGCGATCCGGGTTTCGACTTCGCGCCCGCCGGCACCAAAGAGGATTTCACGGCCACGATCGATTGGGGCGATGGCACGTCCGAACCGGCCGCCGAAATCACGCTGATCGAGGCACCGGGCAGCGAAGGGGCACTTACCACCGGGACGATCCAGGCGGAACACGCCTACGGCGACAACGGCACGTACTCGGTGACGGTCACCGTGCATGACGACGACGGCGGCGTGGCGACCGACACCTTCCAGGTGAAAGTGCTGAACGTGGCGCCGACGATCGTTCCCGACAGCATGGTCAACCCGTCGCCGCGGTGCGGCGACTCGGTGGAGGGCCAATCGCTGGAGGTGTCCCTAAATCTCAACGATCCGGGCTTTGATAACCCGTTCTATCCATCGTTGGAAGACTTCGACAACTCGACGATCGACTGGGGCGACGGCACGGTCGACACGGGCTCGGACATCGTTAACGAGACACCCGGCTCGGAGGGTACAAAGACTACCGGAACCATCACCGCCAGCCATGTTTATGAGGATGGCGGCGTGTATACCGTCGTCATCACTGTGGCCGACGACGATGGCGGGACGGACGTTGCGACGTTGCAGGTGATCGTCACCGGTGCGGGGGTCCTCGACGGCGTATTGCAGATCGTCGGCACGCCGAATGACGATCACGTCAATGTGAACCAACAAGGCAACGGCCTGATCAAGGTGCATGCCGACTTCCTGCCCACAGGCAACCACAAGACGTTTGACGCGAACACTGTCGGCAGCATTTACATGTTGCTCTGCGCCGGAAACGACCATGCCACGGTGGCCGGCAGCATCGACGTCACCACATTCATCGACGGCGGGCCTGGAGACGATCATCTCAACGGCGGCGGGGGAAGTAATATCCTCCTGGGTGGCGACGGCAACGACATGCTGAACGGCGGCAGCGCGCGGGATATCCTCATCGGAGGCGCTGGTGACGACCGGCTGGTTGGCGGCCCCGGCGACGACATCCTTATCGGTGGGCGGACCATCTACGATTCTAACCCAATCTCAGGTACGCTGGCCAACGACCGGGCCCTGATGAGAATCCTGGCCGAGTGGAATTCGGAGCGGCCGTTTGCGGTTCGCGTGGCCAATCTGACCGATGGCAGCGGTAGTCAGGAGCGATTGAATGACGATTTCTTCCTCTCGCTTGGCCAAACCGTCCTGGACGATGAAGACGAGGACATACTGACCGGCAGCTCGGGAGAGAACTGGTTCTTGACTTTCGAGAACGACACGATCACCGGAGGCGATAACCAGGACGACAAGTCCGACGGCAAGAACGGAAAGAAGGGGAAGAAGTAGTCGGACCGTTCTCGTTTCCGAGAGCACTCTTTCTTCCGTGCTTGGGAGGGCGAAGTTCCTTCGGGACCGACTGGTCTCGGAGGACATGGCTCAACCGGAGCCTCTCCCTGTCATTTCAATCGCATAGCCCACGAAAAGAGAATCAGCCGGGACGCCGCGCGCGAAGTCGTTCTACACTGTCGCCGCGGCGGTGCCTCTTGAGTCTCGGCCGCGGTGTCGATAGCCTAGGGTGCGGATACGATTCTACATACGGCGGGTGCGATGTTTCTTTACCCGCGACCCGCCGGGGAGGTTTGGCTATCATGAAAGCTGCGATTTGTGGTTCGGCTTTGGTTTGGGCTTGGATTCCAGGTATTTGTCTCGCTCAGCCGCCGACACAAGAGTACGTTCGTGACTTGCAGTCAAGTGCCCCCGCCGTTCGCCAGCAAGCCGCCAAGTCCCTCGGCAAGATCGGGGACGCCACTGCGGTTCCGGCGCTGATTGCAGCGTTGGAGGATTCGGAGAACGGCGTGCGGCGAGAGGCTGCCAAGGCTTTGGGTTTCATCAAAGACTCCCTAGCCGTGCCGTCGCTGCTCGAAGTGCTCTCGGACAGCGATACGAACGTCAGGCTATACGCCGCGTATGCTCTGGGCGAAATCAAGGATGCGAAGGCGGGACCTGCACTTCTCCAGGCCCTACGCGATCCGGAATGGGTTGTCAGAGACCAGGCGGCCTGGGCCCTGCGCGAAATCCGCGATCCGAAACTTGTCGAATCTCTGGTGGCGAAGCTGCAAGAGAAAGATGCCGATGTGGCGCAAGTCGTTTGGCTTCTGCGGAACTTGGAGTACACGCAAACTTGCGATCACCTTGTCGCGTTGCTCAAGTCCGCGGATACGACGACGCGAGTGCGCGCCGTCGAGACAATTGGCGAAATCGGAGGCGCCGACGCTGTTGGCCCCTTGGTCGCCGCCCTGAGGGACAGCGATCCCGATGTTCGCTGTTGTGCTATCCGGGCATTGGTCAAGACCGGGGACAAACGAGTGAAGGAGCCGCTGAAAGAACTGGGAAGAACGGAGCAGGACGCAGCGGTGCGCGAGGCGGTGGAAAAGGCCCTCGTCGACATGTCGCCCCGCAAGCATCTTGCGGCCTGGTGGAGTTTCGACGATCGAAACACGGAGGTCGCCAAGGATATCTCGAACCGCGGCAACCACGGGGAGATCCTTGGTTGCATGCCCGTGGACGGAAAAGTGGGAGCGGCGCTTCGATTCAGCAAGGGCAAGTATATCGAATTCGGACAACCGGCCGGGCTGCCAATTGGCGGCAAGCCGTTTACCGTGATGGCATGGGTGAAATCGGACGCGAAGAATGGCGTCGTCATCGCCCGAGGCGGGGCATTTTGCGGGTACTCGTTGTACATCAAGGACAGTGTCGCCAAGTTTGGCATTCACCGTCTGCAGGAGGGCCCAGCGTACATTGCGGCTGGAACCGAAGACGTCGTTGGATCGTGGGTACACTTGGCAGGAGTGGTCGCCGAGGACCGCGTCGAGTTGTACGTGAACGGGAAGCTTGCCGCGACGACGGAGACACCAGGCTACATACCCGGCAATTGCGGACAAGGCATGGAAATCGGATACGATGTTTCGAATAGCCCCGCGGAGATCATTGACAACTTCGAAGGGATCATTGATGAAGTGAAAATATATCAAACCGCGTTGAGCGAGGAAGACATCGGTGAAATGGCGAATGACGAAATACCCAATGACGAAAGAAATCCAAATGACGAATGACAAAAGAAAGACGGGCAGGGTCGGCAGTACCCGTAGATCTGGTTGCGTGTTGCTCGTAGCAATTATTCTCTGCACGCAGTCGAACACATTCGCGCAGAACAGTGCCCCGGTGAACTCGACATCGTTGGAGTTTGCGTCGCACATGGTGCGTTCCAGCGGTGCGTCTGGCGGCTTTTGCGTTGTTGTCGGTTGCACTGACGCGGACCTTGCGCTCGCGTTGGCGAAGCAAGGCGCGTTCCAGGTCCATTGTCTGTGTACGAGCGAAGATTCGTGCAACGACGTACGGAAGGAAATACGATCTCGTGGCATGTACGGCACGGTGTCCGCAGGCACGTTCCAGGGCGGGCGGCTTCCTTACACGGACAACTTGATCAACATCGTTGTTGTCGACGGCTACCCTGACCTGCTCAAGAACGGATTCTCTACAGACGAAGTGCTCCGTGTTCTGGCCCCACTTGGGACGGCCTACATCGGTACGTCAAACGATGATACGTCGAGCGATTGGGTGGGAGAATTGACCACGCAGTTGCGATCGTCGGGAATCGACGATGTTTCGGTCGACCAGACGGGCGGCAGATGGGTTTGCGTCAAGAAGCCTTGGCCGTCGGACATCGACGAGTGGACGCACTACTTGCACGGCGCTGATGGAAATCCGGTTGCTCAAGATCGGGTCGTCGCTCCGCCGGAGCGCTACCAATGGATCTGCGGTCCCATGTGGCTGCGGTCCCACGAGACGGACTCCAGCTTAAGCACGATCGTCACATCACGCGGCCGGTTGTTCTACATCGCGGACGAAGCTCCGATCAGCCTGGCTGGCGACCACCCGCTGCCCGACAAGTGGTTTCTCGTGGCACGGGACGCGTTCAACGGGGTCCTGCTGTGGAAAGTACCAATCCGCCGCTGGGGATGGCGCGAGTGGAAGCACTCGTGGTTTTCCTGCCGGCCAGGCGATTTTCCGCTGGACATCCGCAAACGCATCGTTGCCGTAGGCGACAGCGTGTACACCACGCTCGGCTATAGCGCTCCCGTGTCCGAACTCGACGCGAAATCGGGCGCGATCCTGCAGACATACGCCGGAACCGAGCACGCCGGCGAGATCTTGTACATTGACGGCAAGCTCGTACTGCCGCTGCTACGCGACGATCAGATTAGGATGATCGCAGTTGACGCGGCCAGCGGTGAGAAGATGTGGGAGAACGAAAAAGCCTACCGTGGAAGCACGGTCGACTATGTCAGATGGCGTTCCGCGTACGGCAACGTCAAGCCGCCCAAAACCAACCCGGCCGCGAATGCGGCCACGGACGGAAACGTGATCGCGCTGATCGACGGCCCGGAGATCGTCTGCCTTGACTTCCACACCGGAGCAGAGAAATGGCGCGCGTCCTTCCCCACCGAGGACGCCGATCTGACGGCCGGCGGCATCCAGTCGAACGGAAATCTCTGGAACGGCACCATGATCGTTAGCGATGGCGTTGTGGTCCATGCCAGCCCAAACAAGCTGGCAGCGTTTTCCGCCGAAACCGGCAAAATGCTCTGGAGCCAGCCGAAGAAGTACATCGGTCATCTGTGGTACGAATGGAAAGACGTGTTCGTGATCGACGGCCTTGTTTGGACCTGGAGTGCGGAGCTGGACGAAGGCTTTTTCAACATTGGCCGTGCCAGGAAACAACGCGAATTGTGGCCGCGGACGGTAAACGGATACGACATCCAGACGGGAGACCTGAGAAAGGAAGTGCCGCTCGGCCCCATCTTCAAGACGCATCACCATCACCGCTGCTATCGAAACAAGGCCACATCGCGTTTCATTTTGGCCAGCCGGCGTGGAACTGAATTCGTCGATCTCCACGAGGGCAACCACACGGTGCACAACTGGGTCAGAGGTACTTGCCACGTGGGCATGATGCCGGCAAACGGTCTGCAGTACGTTCCGCCACACCCATGCCAATGTTACATCGACGAGAAACTAAGCGGGTTCACCGCGTTGGCGGCGGCGGAGGGGGAGGAGAAGGGTTCGGGTGTCGGTGTTCAGGTGTCGGGAAAGAGGCTGAATAAGGGACCGGCGTATGGTGACGTTTCCCCGACACCTGACACCCGACACCCGACCCCTTCGTCGTGGCCGGCGTTCCGTCACGATTCGATGCGCACGGGATCGGTCGACACCGAAGTCCCGGACGAAGCCGCTCCGTTATGGCGAGCGACGATTGGCAGCCGCGTTTCCCCGCCGATCATCGTTGCCGACAGGATCTTCGCTTCGCTGGTCGACGAACATCATGTCGTGTGCCTGGACCGGCGGGACGGCAGCAAGCTGTGGGAGTTTGCCGCGGGCGGGCGAATTGATTCGCCGCCAACGTATTTCCGGGGCACGGTCGTGTTCGGTTCAGCGGATGGATGGGTGTATTCATTGCGCGCCGCCGACGGGCAGTTGGCATGGCGTTTCCGGGCAGCGCCGGCGGAGAGGCTGATCGGCGCTTTCGGCCAGTTCGAGTCGGCGTGGCCGGTGCACGGAAGTGTGCTTGTACAGAACGGTATCGCGTATTTCGCCGCAGGGCGGTCTTCACAGCTTGACGGCGGCATCTGGTTGTACGGCGTCGATGCCGCCACTGGCGAACTGCGCTATGAGACGAAACTCGAAGGCCCTGATTACGCCATCGACTCCTCGGGACAGAAGTTAGTTCGTGAGGAGGCTACCAGTTCCTCGGGCGAAGGCGAAGACACTTTCGACGTGAACTTCAAACTGCCTATGGGTTCGCTGCCGGATATCCTGATGGGGGACGGGGCCAACATCTACATGCGATCGGTGGCTTTCGATGCAGAGTTGAATCGTGCACGCGGAAAGCCCCCGCTCGAGACGGGAAGCGGTTTTGTGGAAGACAGCTACTTCAAGCGAACACCATGGACGTTCGGTGGGGAATACGCGCGGCTGATCGTTCACGACAACCGATCCGTCTATTACGTGCGCATGTTCGACACCTTGCGCGGTCTGGATCCAACCGTGTTCTTCACTCCGGCCAACAAGGGATATCTACTGTTCGCGAAGAACGTGGATGGCAAGCGGTCTGCTTGGACGGAGAGGATTCCCGTACGAATCCGCGCCATGGTCCTGGCCGGCGGGCGTCTGTTCGTCGCGGGTCCTCCGGATGTCGTAGATCCGCAGGATCCGTTAGGCGCGTTCGAAGGCCGCAAAGGTGGGTTGCTGTGTGTCGTCGATTCGGCTTCCGGCGAGAGACTCGCCGAGCACGAGTTGCCGTCGCCCCCCGTGTTCAACGGCGCCGCAGCCGCCGATGGGCGTCTGTACATTGTGGATGAAGCGGGAAGCATCACTTGCTTCGGCGAGCAGTAAATACGCAAGGGCTCGCAGCGGCCGATACTGACTCTGTGTTCGTCAATTGACTTGCCTGGCCTCTCTCCCGTTTAACCCGAAGCCGAAGGCGACGGTGGGCAGTGGGATAGACTGTCCACTCGCGGCGCACGCCATCGCCTTCGGCTTCGGGTTAAACAGTCTCGTGCATCCCATACGCGGAAACACCAAGAAAGACAAACGGGGCAGGCCGTGGCCTGCCCCGTTCCGAGGTTTCATCGCCATGACGGCCGTCTACACGCTGGGAATCTCGTAACCCTTGCGTTGTTCGCGAGCGAAAAACGATGCGGCTTGCTCGTCGCCGATAATCTTCTCTGCCTTCGGGTCCCACTTAATCGCGCGGCCCAATCGAGCGGCAATGGCGCACAGGTGGCAAGTGTTTAACGCCTGCACGTGGCTGTACACGTCCGAGAGGGGTAACCCGCCCTCGCGGATCGAGCGATAGAAATTGTTCTTGTGGCCCTCGGGCGTTTTTCCCTTGTACAGGCGCATGAGGTCCTCGTCGCCGAACTTGCCTTCGTCCCAATTTTCTTCGATGGGCTTACCGGTGATCTTGCCGCGGCTGACGAAGATTCGGCCCTTGGTTCCTTCGAACAGGATGCCGTTGTTGCTCCGGCTATCGACCGTCATCTCGATCCCGTTTGCGAATTTGCACCTCACGGCGTAGTCGTGGGCGGTGTTGTAGCAGTCGTCCACCGTGGGATAGCCGTCCTTGAACGGCACCGGATGATTGGCGTCGGTCCCGTCGATTTCGATCGGTCCCATGCCTTCCTTGTCGTGCTCGATCGCCCAGGTGGCGATGTCCACATGGTGGGCGCCCCAATCGGTGAACTTGCCGCCCGAGTACTCGTACCACCAGCGGAACTGATAGTGGCAGCGTTTGTCGATGTAATCGACCTTCGGCGCTTGGCCAAGCCAGAAATCCCAATCGAGTTCCACCGGCGGATCGGTCTTGGCGAATGGGCCGCCCGTGGGCCCGCCGTTGATCCCGACCGTGATCGTCTTGATGTCGCCCAACAGGCCCTTCTGCACCATGTTGATGGCGCGGAGGAACTTGCCCCTGTCGCTGCGCTGCTGAGTGCCAATGAAGAAGACCTGGTCCTTGTACTTCTTGCAGGCCGCTCGAATCAGTTGGTTTTCTTCCAAGGTGAGCGTCAGCGGTTTCTGGCAGAAGACGTGTTTGCCGGCCTGTAGCGCCTCGATGGCGATCTTGACATGCCAATGGTCGGGCGTGACCACACTGACAACGTTGATGTCGTCTCGTTCGAGGACCTGGCGGTAGTCCTTGTAGGCGTCGGCTTTGCCTTTGCCGATGTTCTTGTCGTTCTTGGCCCGGTCGGCATGACGCGAGTCCACATCGCAAACCGCGACGATGTCGCCGAAGCCGGCATGGCCGCGGGCGTCGCCAGTGCCCATGCTGCCTACGCCGATGCAACCTATCTGCAGCCGATCGTTGGCCGACTCGCCGCCGAAGGCCTTTCGGCTCGAAACAAAGTACGGCACGGCGCCAACCGCGGCTGCCGCCACGGTCGATTTCCGCAAGAATTCGCGGCGTGTGGTCCGGGGGTTCTCCATGGTCGTTTCCTTCTGTTGGTAATAAGGTGGGATAGATTAAGCGGGTCAGAGTTTAGCCGATTCAAAACGATCTCCCATTATAGGAGACCTTACGAGCAAGCACGATTCCCCATCGCAACTGACCCCTCGCCGAGCGTGTTTCGTTCACCGCCATCTCGACCGCCTTTGGGTCGTGGCGGTCCATCTTCGTGCGGCTGCCGACCGACGGGACGAACACGACCTTTGTGTCTTTCAACAGCGGCAAGTTGTCCTTGATGACTTGCGGGTACGTGCTGTCCTCGATGTAGAACCGGGCGGGGGTGTTGGAGTAATGAGATGTTCGGGTGGTCTCGCTGCACGTCAGACTTCGCTCTCGGATGGGACGACGAACGGCTTGCGATACTCTCGCGTGAGCATCGAATTGGCGGCCGCGTTGTCGACGAATTGTTCGGTGTCCAGATCGAACTCGAGCCAGGATCCCAGCGTCAGTGGCGTCTTTTCGACATCGACGCCATTCTGGGCCAGATGCTGCCGCGTTCGCTCGAACGTGTCTTGTTGGTCGTCGAAGAGGTTGCGTGATTCAAGCTCAGCAAGGATCTCCTTCGGCGAGGCTTGCCGTCCGAGGCGGTAGGCGATGTTTCCTAGGTGGCATAACCCGGCTGAAAGATGTCCACCCAGGATTTCAGCGTTCAACTGGTCGCAGTCGCGGCTCCGCACAGCCTGGACAAAGCTGCCGAAATGGTCGTCGCCGGCGATGGCCAGATGAAGCTTTCGATGGAATCCCGCCGCTGGTTGCTTCCGGACTACGCAGTGCTTGGAAACAAATGCGCGGTTGCCCGTGCCGAATTTGGGAGAAAGACAGCATTCGATGCGTTTCGAAGTTTGCTGCAAACAATACCAACCTCCGCTTAGCGGCCGATTGACCACCCTGATCATACGGTCCGTACTTAGCGTTGCGAACGGTGTCCGTGGACGGTATTCTGGGAATAGACGATCCGGGCATATCAGAAGTCCATGCGGCTCGACGCGCCCGAGAACGAGACGGAAGAAGGCTACCTCCGATGCCGTGCCGCAATAGAGAAATGGGCCAAGGTGGCCGAGAAGGCCGGGGCCGTGTTGTCCATCGAGGCGTACTGGCGTAACGTGATCGGCTCGATCGACCGAGCCGATCGGCTGTTGCGCGAGGTCGACTCGCCGGCACTTAAACTGGTGATGGACCCGAACAACTACCTCCGCAAGGAAGACCTGCCGAAGATGCAGCCGATGTTGGAGGAGATGTTCCGCCGGCTGGGCCGCCACATCGTGCTCGCCCATGCCAAGGACGTGAAGCCCGTCCCCGAGGGAACCGAGCTGCCGGCTTCGGGCAAAGGCGTGCTCGACTACCCGCTGTTCCTTCGCCTGTTGGCCCAGCTTGACCGCCCCCTCGATCTGATCCTCGAGCACCTGACGCTCGACGACGTGCCCCGGGCCCGCGACTTTGTGCTCGATCAGTTCGACAAGATCTGAACAGTGATCGCGCCTATGCCGAACTGGACTGGTCCATTCGCGCGATGGCGGCTGCCGAGTTGATCGCGTTACGGGAACAGATTCCCAAAGAGAATGAAAAGCAAACTCAATCCGATCAAGGCTACGACACCAAGGACCGGAGTCTGGCCAATACCATGCGTGCCCTGCGTAAATGCATGCGCAACCTGAACAAGTACGCCGATCTATCCAGCGATTTGCTTACTCAGCTATCCGGCGCGTTGGTGCAAAAGTACGACAACCGCACCGACAAGAAAGCGAGATATCGCCCAAAGAACCCTGACAAGAAGAAGCTGGGTGAACCAGCCGTCAGGAAACTGAACCGTGAAGAACGGGAGAAACTGAAAAATCTAACTGAAGAAATCGCTGCCTGAGAATGCCTCACAGCGTTGCCGAACGGGGCCGCTCCGTTTGGGGCTGATGTGAGCACCGCATCTGACAACACACCAAATACACAGTTTTGGAAAGCGCGAGCGAGACAACAGTTTCTCCGTCGCTCGCTCGCCGGGCTCGTGAATCTACTTGGGAACATGTTCTGAAATTGCCTCTAACGTCTCGGCAGATTCGCTGTATCCAACCGGAACAGATGCGGGCGAATGTCGGCTTCGAAGCGCGGCGGCCAGAGCAGCACGGCCATTTTGTGGACCGGGTCGTACTCCAAGGCCACTTCGTGAACGATGTATTGGGGCGTTTCGATCTCCAGCGGCACCCAGCGGTTCTCTTCGCACAGGTAGACTCGCGTCCCGATCGGGTCGTCCTTCGTCGCGGGCCCGTAGGCCAGCACGGCGTCCTGATCGGGTACGTAGACCGCTTCGCGCGTGCTTACGCCACCGGCCGGCTGTTCCGGATTCTTGATCCAGCGGCGGTCTTTCATGGAGAAGAACCACATCAAAGGCTGGCTGGTCTCGCGGTCATGGCTGAGGAAAATCAGTCGATCACGCCGGTGATCGTAGACGATCGTCATGTGCTCGCGCTGGTACGGGCGATCTGGTCCAACGATCTGGATTTCTTCCCAGCCCCAGGTGTCCGGTTTGCCCGCCTCGCCGACAAATCGGTACATGCGCCCGCTATCTTCCCAGGTGCGACCCCTGTCGTGCTGGTAGACGATCACTCCGGCCGGCGTGGGTACGGCGATGGGCGAAACGCTGCCGCCTCCGGGGAACGGCTGCGGAATCGGCTCCAGCCACTTACGCGTCACCGGGTCATATATCCAAGTGTGTTTCACCACGGCGTCGGCGTCGCGATCATACCACTCCGATCCGCCCGCGTCGGTGAACACGCCGAGTTTCCGCACCGCGTCGTAGACGCAGGTGTGTCGCATGTGGCGCGCCCACGGCTGATTGAAGAAGGTCCGCCCAGCCGGCCGCCGGGCCCATCGGTCGAACGGATCGGGCGTAAAGGCCGGCGTGCGGTCGATGGTGAATCGGTTCGCGGCCACGTCGTAGAAGGCCATGTCGGTGCCCTGGTAACCGCTGTGCCCGCCGCCCCATTTCATGGCGATGCCGCGATCCGTGTCGAATATGGCCGAGCCCCATGTGCGGCCCTTGGCGGACTTTGGCGGCTTGATCTCAACCCACTGGTTCACCGGCAGATCAGCCAGCAGGGTCGCATGAGCATCTCCGTCGGCCGCCGGCTGGTCGTCGTACCACTCGTGCGTGCGTTCCGTTTTGTAGGCAAACGTGTCCGGCGGGACGCCTTCGATGTCATCGGGCGTCGGCGTCTCGGGACCGTAGCGGAAGCGATACGTCACTTGGCTATGATCGTATTTCGAACTGACAACCAATATCACTTCGTCCGTCCCGGGCACGTCTTCCATACAGTACCACTGGTGTCCTTGGATTTCCGGCGGCTTTGCGTCGACTGGTGTCCATGTGTTCTCGCCTGCGTCGTATACCCAAACCTGATTCGACAGCTTTGGGGCGAGGCGATAATCGGCAACGGCCCGGCCGCCGACCAGAAGCACGTTACCGGATTTGTCGAGCGCGGCCATGGCGTGGGAGTGCCGGGGGTACGGACTTCGCCGGGGACGGCGCTCCTCCCACTTCTGCTTTCGCGCATCGAATACCCATGTGTCCGCCAGCCCACGATCTTGAGCATCGCCGCCAAACAGCACGATCAATTCGTGCGTCTTGTCGTACACCATACGCGAGTTGCATCGTGCTGGTGGTTCGACCTCCAAATCAAGCGGACGCCAGCGATCGGTGGTCACGTCGAATGCCCAGGTGTGCGGTCGGCCGTCGGGACGGTCGACACCACCGCCACCGAACAGAATCACTTGCTTGTTCACCGGTTCGTAACACAACGAACTCCACAACAGCAGCGCCGGCGGCTGAGCCTTCTCGTGTTTGTCGTGGATCAGTTTCCATTCGCGTTCGACCGGTTCGTAGCTGAAAGTCATCGACGCGACATAGAACAGAAGGCGCCCGTTATGGCCGTCCCAACAGACCTGATAGAAACTGCTGGTGGGCCGCGGCATTTGGACGTCGTCGCGCAGGTAGAACTCGCCCGCAGTCGAGCAAATGCTCCAATCCGGCCACTGTTTGGGCTTACCTGTCCAGGCGGCTTCCTTGTCCGGCGGCAAAGCGTCGATCCAGCGATTCTCGTCGACCAAGAAATGCCGCGTCTCGTGCGTGCGGATTGGATGGCTATGTGTCTGGGTGCCCCACGAGACCAACGCCTTGGCCGATGGCGCATAGATCACTTGGCTGAAGAAGTGACCACCGGCTTCGCTGCGTGCCACCTCGACAAACAAATTTGGCGGGATGTCAGCCGACGCGCCGGAAGGCCCGTTGAGAGCCAGTGAAATGATCGCCACAAGAACACAGGATGTCATGGGCCTGACCTCCACACCAAGTACGGCTGTTCCGCCAATCGTCCGGACTTCACGACCAGTTCCAGATCGGCCGCCATCATATCATGGTCGAAAGCTCGTGGCGAACGATTCCTCCTTTCGCTCTGGTACAGCGGAATCCGAAGCCATAGCAGACTCTACAAAGTGCCAACGAATCGAAGGAGACGACGAATAAGACTACATGGAAGGGCCATTCGTCGTCTCCTTCAATTCGTTGGACCCTTCCGGCCGCTTCCTCCTATCGCTGGCGATACTCTTGCATGCTTGTCGAGCCGTCGCGGGCGACGATGATGTGGTCCAGGATGCGGATGTCGACCGCGGTTCCGGCTTCCTCCAGATGCTTCGTCACGTTGACGTCTTCGCCGCTGGGCGTCGGATCCCCGGATGGATGGTTGTGGACCAGGATGATCGCGGCCGCGGCGTCGCGGATGGCGGGTCGGAAAACCTCGCGTGGATGAACCAGACTGGCACCCAGCGTACCGACAGTGATCTGGTGCGTCGCGATCACGGCGTGCTTCGTATTCAGCGTAACGATATGAAACTCCTCCTGGCTGCCCTCTTCGGCCAAACGTGCGAAGTGGCGACGGCAAAAGGCCATGGCATCGTCACTGCCGCCTATCTTTTCTAAGTTTTGCTCCAGGGCGTTTGTGGCAGCGACAACTCGCCGGCCCAATTCGATCCCGGCCATGATCTGGCAGTAGGCGGTCTGTTCGATGGCGGGGCTGACGGATTTCAATTCTCCGCGGCCCGCGTCCGGCAGCTTCTCCAAACCGTCGGCAAAGCGATTGGCGATCTTCTCGCCGGCTTGCAGAGCCGATTCTCCAGGACGACCGGATCGGATCAGGATGGCAAGCAGTTCGGCCGTGCGCAATGCAGCCGCGCCCTCGCGCAGCAAACGCTCTCGCGGACGTTCCCCGACCGGCGTGCGCGTCAACCGCGATCCGTAGATTTGACGATCGAGCCAGCCGGGCGCGGAAAACTCTTTGCGATCGACTCGCCAACGGAACGTGGGCTTTGGTCGCTCGTCGATGCGTTTCAGTACACCTTCCTTTTCCAGACCTTTGACGACCCTCGTCACGAAAGCGGGCTGTTCCTCCGCGCAGGCTTGTTTCACCTCGTACAGCGAGAACTCCTCCTTGGCGAGTGCCGCTTCGACGACCCTCGCGTACCGCTGGTATCTGACGATGTCGTTGCTCTCGGTCGCCATCCGCTTTCCTTTGGACAGACCCAAAACGGCCCGGTGTCTTTTCTGCGACTAAGTGAAGACAATGAGTCCAGGCAGCTTTTCTTCTCAGCCATTCCTTTGACTGCGCCACTTTGGCGGGAAACGCCGATTTCACTAGCCCGACGCGCCAGCGAGGGATTCGCCGCAACATGTTCCCTCGCTTGCGCTTCGGGCTAGTGTGCGATGGCAGAGTGGCGCTGTCGAATTACCCAACTCATTCTCTCCACGTAATTCTACCGGATTGAGTTCCGACTATCACGCAGAAAGCGATGGACGGCTGCAAATCTTGGGCAAGCGCCGGACAGAGTTATGCCGCTCCCGGCCCGAGCCGACACAAGCCCGACGCGCAAGCGAGGGACGTAACCCACTCCCTCGCTTGCGCTTCGGGCTTGTCTGAAATGTGCCAAACTTGACCAGGAGCAGTACAGCCACCTGTCAGCGGATAAATCAGGAGTGGGGTCGCGGGTCAAGAGCGGGATGCTGCCAAGGGGTGCACGCCGACGAAAACGCCCCACCGGCAACGTGTACCGGTGGGGTTCGGTGGAGCGGTTTGTGGCAACCACGATTCGGCGCTGGTATACTGGCTGGATACGAGTGCTGGGGTCCAGTGTGGTCTATCCTGCCCGAAGCAGTGGAGACTATCCCATGAAATCACAGAGGACGTGGCTGTTGTTGGCTTCGTTCCTGCTGGTATGTGGCACGATTGGTTGCGGGGATGCCTCTCCTCCTCCGACGGCCGCCGCACCCTTCAATGCCGAGGAGGCCAACGCTCATCAGGAAGCATGGGCCAAGTACCTTGGCGTGCCAGTCGAGCACACCAACAGCATCGGCATGAAACTGAAACTGATCCCGGCAGGCGAGTTCATGATGGGGTCGCCAGAGTCGGTCGATGATACAGATGACAAGGCGAAACCTCAACACAAGGTGCGCATCACCAAACCGTTTTACCTTGGCGTACACGAAGTGACGCAGGCCGAATACGAGAAAGTGATGGGGGAGAATCCAAGCAACTTCAAAGGTGCGCGTAACCCAGTGGAGCAGGTGTCTTGGAACGACGCGGTGGAGTTCTGCAGAAAACTATCGGCCAAGGAAGGGAAGACGTACCGCCTGCCGGTCGAAGCCGAGTGGGAATACGCTTGCCGTGCTGGAACCACGACGCTGCACAGTTTTGGAGATAACAAGGAAAGCCTCGGCCAGTACGCCTGGTATAGCGAGAACTCCGATAAGAAAACGCATCCGGTAGGAGAGAAGAAGCCCAATCCCTGGGGGCTTTATGGCATGCACGGCAATGTGTGCGAGTGGTGTGCAGACTATTTTGCCAGCTACTACGCGGTTTCGCCAACGGACGATCCGGCGGGGCCAAAGATGGGCTCGAACCGGGTGCGCCGGGGCGGGAGCTGGAGGTTCGTGGCCAGGATCTGCCGGTCGGCGAACCGCTTCTGGTACTGGCCGGAGGACGGCAGCAGCGTCCTTGGCTTCCGCGTGGCCGCAGTTCCGCCTGGGGAGTCGAAGCTTGTTGTGAAGAAACCCGAGACGCTGCAAGAAAATCCCAAAGCGGCGGTCAGCCACCCGGATGTCATGAAGGAAGCAAAGCCTGCGACAAAAAAGCCTGAAGCCGAGTGGCAACTTCCGCCTGATGCCCTCCAGCCAGCCATCGCGCCCTTCGATGCCGACCAAGCCAAGCAGCATCAGCAAGCCTGGGCCGAGTATCTTGGTGTGCCGGTCGAAATAACCAACAGCATCGGCATGAAAATGATGTTGATTCCACCCGGTGAGTTCATGATGGGCTCGCGATATTCTGGACCCCAGCATAAGGTTCGGATCACTAAGCCGTTCTACCTTGGCGTATGCGAAGTGACGCAGGCGGAGTATGCGAAAGTGATGCGGGAGAATCTAAGCAAGTTCAAAGCTGCCGCTAACCCAGTGGACCAGGTGTCTTGGGACGATGCGGTGGAGTTCTGTAAGAAACTATCGGCCAAGGAAGGGAAAACGTACCGCCTGCCGACCGAAACCGAGTGGGAATATGCTTGCCGTGCGGGAACCACGACACGGTTTAGTTTCGGAGACGATCTCGCAAGCCTTGGAGATTACGCTTGGTATAGAGACAACTCCGACCAGAAAACGCATCCCGTAGGAGCGAAGAAGCCCAATGCCTGGGGGCTTCATGACATGCACGGGAATATGCGGGAGTGGTGTGCAGGCTGGTACTACTACGCGGTTTCGCCAACGGACGACCCGCCGGGGCCAGAGACGGGTACGAACCGGGTGCTCCGTGGCGGCAGTTGGAGGTACTCCGCCTTGATCTGCCGCGCGGCGGACCGCCACGGGTTCATGCCAGGGGCCCGGTTCGACGACCTGGGCTTCCGTGTGGCCGCAGATCTGTCTGGCGAGTGAGCAGGGCACGGATTCTTCGCTTCTCGAATTGCGTTGAGCTGGGGGCAAGGAAATGACCCAGCAACCACTTCCTTTCTTGGCGGATCGAGCGTCTGGAAGGTAGTATACTGGCAGCTTGCGGTTAGTATCCTATCTCTCCTCTTGGCGGACGGGGGCGAACGGATGTCGATCAAGGCGACTTGCACATGCGGGGCTGCGTTCAACGTGAAGCCCGAGCTTGCGGGCAAACGTGTGAAATGTCCGATGTGCGGTGAGACGTTCACAGTGCCGAAGCCGCCAACAGCGGATTCTCGTATTCGAGTCACTTGTCAGTGCGGCAAAGCCGTGAAAGCCAAACCTTCACTTGCAGGCAAGCGAGTGAAGTGTCCGGCTTGTGGTCAGGCGTTGGACATTCCAAGTCTGGGCGACAAGGCTGATCCGCTGGAATCAGGCGTTGATCCGGTTGGCGTGGTCGACGAGGCGGCCGATGCAGTTGGCCTAGGGAGTCCCCCGGACGCTCCCGATGCAGAGCATGACCATGCGGAGCCTGAGAAGTCAAATCGGCGTCGTTACATTCTGATCGGCATGGGCGGGGCAGGAGTCATTGTGTTGCTTATCGTTGCGGGTCTCGCCTTTTCTCGCGATCCAACTGTAATCACCAACAGCATCGGGATGAAACTCAAACTGATCCCGGCGGGCGAGTTCATGATGGGCGATAATGGCTCGCAACAGAAGGTTCAGATTCCCAAGCCGTTCTACCTAGGCGTATACGAAGTAACGCAGGCGGAATACGAGGGCGTGATGGGAAAGAACCCGAGTAGCTTTTGTAGTACAAACGGTAACGTTCTGGCGGAGAGGGTATCGGGAGAGGACACGTCACGTCACCCAGTAGAGACCGTGTCTTGGAAGGACGCAACGGAGTTCTGCAAGAGACTATCGGCCAAAGAAGGCAAGACATATCGCTTGCCGACGGAGGCCGAGTGGGAATACGCTTGCCGTGCGGGAACTACGACGCGGTACTGTTCTGGAGACGACGAGGAAAGCCTTGGAGAGTACGCGTGGTATGGAGCCAACCCCGACGTGAAAACGCATTCGGTAGGCGAGAAGAAGC
>JADHUC010000153.1 GCA_016784735.1 Pirellulaceae bacterium
TGTCTGCATAGCTGTGCTCCTTCATCAGCCAAAAACCCGGACCAAGAGAAAACACATAATGAAACAGAAATGGGATATTTGACAAACCCCAGTTTTCCAGGAGAAGCGGGCCAGATTTAGCAGTCCAGGCTGTGCCTGATGGAATGTGCCTGCCATTTGGCATTTGGGGCATCGCCCGTCCGTTTCCGTCAAGCTCGGGCACTGCCAAACCGGGAAGCCCGGTGAACGCAATCGGCGCGACAACGCGAATTCCGTCATGCGGAGCATGACCTACTCGACTGTGATGATGTAAGGAACAAAGACGATGCGCAGCATTTTCCCAATTCTCTTTGCTTTGTTGATTGCAGCGACAGTTGGCAGCGATGGAAAAGCGGATGCGGAGAATGCTGACAAGGTGATCGGCATGTCGGTGCTCTCGGTGAACAATTCTTACTTCAAGACTCTTGCCGATGCCGCTGTGGCCGAGGCGAAGATGCACGGTTATCACGTCGCAGTCGTCAGTGCCGAATTCGATGCGACAAGGCAATCCAAGCAAGTCGGCGATTTTGTCGAACGAGGCGTTTCCGCAATCATCCTATGTCCGTGCGATTCGAAGGCAATTGGTCCTGCAATTCGCGAGGCGAACACGGCCGGAATTCCCGTCTTTACCGCGGATATCCGTTGCATTGACCCGGAAGCCAAGATCGTCTCCCATGTCGCCACCGATAATCGCCTTGGGGGCAGACAGGCTGCTCAAGCGTTGATTGAGGCACTTGGCATGGAGGGCGGCAAAGTCGCGATTCTCGACTACGGGACTGTATTGGCGTGCAGATTGAGAACTGAAGGGTTCATCGAAGAAATCGAGAGGCACAATGCCCGTCGCATCGTGGGGAAGATCGATGTTGTCGCCCACTTGGACGGTGGCGGTACAAGACACAAAGGAATGAAGGCCACGAAGGACGCAATCCAGGCCCATCCTGATCTGCGTGGGATCTTTGCCATCAACGATCCGTCGGCACTTGGCGCAAGTGCCGCGCTGGTAGATGCCGGATTAGCGGAAAGCGTGTCGATCATCGGCTTCGATGGTCAGCCGGAAGGTCGACGAGCAATCAAGCGTGGAAGCATCTACGCGGATCCGATTCAGCGGCCAGAGAGGGTCGCAATTACGACCGTCCAGGCCATGATCAAGCATCTAAATGACGAGGTGGTAGCGAGCGAGATTCTGGTTCCAACCGAGCTCTGCCGAAAGGCTGACGCGGATGACGATCCACTACTCAAATAGTGGGCGTAGGGCGTAGGTCAGGCTGTGCCTGACGGAATGTGCCTGCCACTTGGCATTTGACGCATCGCCCGTCCGTTTCCGTCAAGCTCGGGCACTGCCAAACCGGGAAGCCTGGTGAACGCAATCGGCGCAACAACGCGTATTCCGTCATGCGGAGCATGACCTACTCGACTCGGATCCGTAAACAGACACAAAAGCGAAGGCGCGTACCGTAGCGCAAGCTACAAAAAAGGGGAGTCGGATCTATGTTTAACAAAACGATTGCTCTGGCCATGTTCACTATGGCATCTTTCGGATTTGGTGTCTTGCTGTTCGCTCAGCCGCAAGATGTGGTTTCGCCCTCCGTGCCGAGCCATCAGGCGACCGAACGTGCCACCGCCCTTCAGCCCCCCCCAAAGCTCCCTCTCCCGCCGTACGAGCCTGAACCTCTACGACCTCCCCTTCCCCCTCCCCTCGATGACGCCGGTGTCGGCCGACCGACGCCACCAGACGTTGATGAACGTCAAACCAGGAAGGAAAGACTGGCCGCCGGGCGAAAGAGCTTGAGCGAATTCCAGGGCTCGCTACCGCTCGCCGAAGAATGGAGGCCCGTTCGGGACAGCCTGGAGTCGATCATTGCCGCTATCCACAGTGATAAGCGTTGGCCGCGAAAGGCGGCCGTCGAGTTCGCTCAGGCGACAGTTGTTGCTTTACTGGCCGACGAGGAAGACGAGGAGGCATTGGAGTCAAAGAAGCGGCTTCTCTTCCTTCTGCAACGCGACGTAAAGGCCCCCGAAGCCTTCCGTCAGGCAGATCGCGCCGATTTGCACGAATGGCTGCGAGTACAGGCAAACTTGAATCGCATCATCGCGGCGCACGGGGAATGTGAGTCGGCAGAGAAGCTCTATCAGGCTGGCAAGACGATGCTGGACCGTGTGTTAGACGCACAGCAGGGTTTGGGGGAAGCCAAACTTGAATTCGCGCGCACGTCATTTTCGCAGTTTCCGTACGTTGACGATAACGATATCGGGATCATGGCGAGAGACGAAACTCTAGCGTTCATTGAGGTCAAGACTTACAGGGAAGCCAAGTACGCCGCAATGGAAACATGGATGATCGTGTACGAAAAATGGTTGGGGCAGGTTGTGTCCATTCAAGACGAGGCACACGCTCGCCAGAATCTTTACATGGCCGAAGCAAAGCTGCAGGCCGCTCTGGCATCACTCAGGCGACAGCAGAAGGCAACGGCCGAGGCTGAGGTAGATCACGGTCTGCCGAAATCCGGGATGGCGAAACGCCCGCTGAGCGGAGATTCTGATTCCGGCTACCGCTCGGTAGGAAGCTCGCCCTCCCAATACCCTCGCACTTCCCCGGCATCAACCCTTGTGGATCCACAGGAGATCGAGGCAGTCCGGGAACCGACGGCATCGGAAACACTGACGACCGCGAGAGGACTCTTGTATACTCCGGGGGTGGGCGGTGATGTCTACCAGAAGGTCGACGGCATGCTCGAGGAATTGATCCGCGATTATCCGAACACGGACCATGCGTGGGAAGCGGAGAACCTTCGCGCCGAAGTTGAAAGGCTGCTTAATGAACTCCAGGCCGATTGGTATATGCGAGTGGCCAAGAGCCACCTGAGGAAGTCGGGGCAGAAGCAGCAGGCGGTTGATGAGTTGCAGAAGATAATCCAAGATTATCCCAGTACCCAAGTCGCTGCCGAAGCTCGAAAGATCCTGGAAGCACAGCCTCGTGGTCCTCGCGATTCCACGAACCTCAGTCTTCGGTAGACGGCTCCGGTTCTCGTGGTCCCTGTGAATCCGGGTAGCTCGAGACAGGGTCAATCGCACCTGAGGTACCTTGACCGCATGACCGTAAACGGCATTTGTCCGCCAAGAGCGAAACTTCACTGGCCAGTCTCTTTGCTGCTGGCGAGCCTACTGGTACCCGGTCAACGCCTGTTCGCTCTGGAAGTGGATTGCCAAGCGTGCGGCTTCTGCCGAGCCCGGCCTGACATCCAGGATGAACTCACCCAGCGCATCAAGAGGCACATCGCCGAAGGAAAGTCGGTCGAGGAAATCGCCACCATCGAGGGCGGCCGGTCCATCCTGCGACCGCCGATCGAGCGCCGGGCGAACCGGCACCCCGGGGCCGTTCGGCCAAACCCGGAAAGACTCAAGTACCGAGGTTCTCATTTGCCCAACAACAGCCTGTTCACCTCCATTGAACCATGCGTGAGAGTCAACAATGTCTGCATTGGGACCGATAAACTCGGCCACATGTTTCAGCAGGGCTGGGAGTACTACCGCATCTCGGTGATCGACAAGAAAGGTGATCGTGTGGCTGAACGCTACGGCGAATGGCTCGAGGGGAAAGAGTCGCGCGACGCCTACGCCGCGGACGAGCGTTACTTTCGGCAACAGTTCTCCGGAAGCCTTTTGGGTTACGGCGTCTTCGGACGCACCTTGTCTGGAATCATCTCGAACGCCGATTTGGAAGCCAACAAGGCTGGTCTCCGGATGTATAAGGACATCCAGAACGGCCGTTTCAGGTCGATTGGAGATTACGTGACCAGCCACCTGTGCGAAGAGGTGAACTTGAACGATTACACGGCTAGAATGAAAGCGGTCGTCGAGGAAAACGGACGGAAGTAGTACGCGAGTGCGTTGTCCAGCAAAAAAGTCAGGGTTCAGGCAGTAGCGGAAGTCGCCAAGACTTTCGGGAGTTTGCGATGCCGGACGAAACTCTTGGCGAGTTCCGCTACCCTAGAATTAAGCTGTGACAAAGCACCCGGAGACGTCGCAATGAACGAGCCCTTGGTCCCTCGATCTCCTCCAGGTCCGGACACGAAGCGCGAGCGGTTTAGCGTCCGGGATCTCTTCATCCTCATCACTGGCGTGGGTATCGCACTTGCCGTTACTCGTCCGATATGGATGGAGTCTTATCAACAACAAGGCGATGACCCCATCCAAGTGGTTCCAGTCGTGGTGAGGGTTATTGTCGCCATCCTCAGCGGCCTGTCGTTTGTCGGCGTTCCGTTGCTGTCGGCCCGATTGACTCGCCGTCGCACACCGTGGGGACCAGGCAAGATCTCTTGGTTTTCTCAGGGCGTGGCCGCCTGGTTACTTTGGCCGCCCATCGTCTTTCACCAACTCCCGCGATCCAGTGGCGATATGCCCTGGAGTTCCGTGTGCTGGCTCTGGGGCACGCCGCTGATGGGCCTCTATATGACGGCGGCGATCCTTGCGGGCGGTTGGTTTGGCCGACGAGGCCGTCGGCGGATGAGACGATCGGGTCGTGAACAGTTTGGACTGATCCTGTCGTGCTTGTGGGCCTGCACCGGGCTCTATTTCTTGGGCCTTCTATATTGGATCGACCTGGGCGGGAAGCGTTAGGCAGGCGATGGTGAGCTTGCGGAATACGACCTCAAGTCCATCTACGTGAATCGGTGTCACGCGGAACTCGATTACTGCGTCGGCTCTCCAGATTTCCGGCATGCACAAATTCAATGGTCTTCACCCTTGCCAACGAGAACTGAACAGTGCCAAACGTCGCCTGTCTCTGGCGCTTTCCGTGGGCCCCCTCGAAGGCAAGGTCTTTTTCGTAGAAAATGCCCTGAGGCAAGTCCCAGGAAATAGTCTACCACAGCAGGACCTGCTACAGCCCGAACGCGTGAAGGGGACAGTCCCCGACCACTGGTATGTCTTTTCTTGGGACTTGCCTGAAGAGAGGTTTCGTCAGTCAAGCCGGAGCATCGGGAGTGTTACACATGCTTACTAGTGTGATCGTCCGTGTTGGGGCCGTGTGTTTGGCGGTTGCGGGACAACAGGCCAGCGCGCGAGTGACCGTACAACACGTGGACTCGCTGGATCGGGTGTATCCCGACCGGCCGTCACCGGATGCTTTCCGCGACGTGCCGATCAGCATTCCTCGGGGTGGAAGTGCTGCCTTCCAGTTCGCCGCGACAAGCCCACGCGACGTTTCGTGCAAGATGGTTCTTGGGGCCATCAAACGCGAAGGCGGATTGCCGCTTGCCGGACGCGCCACGACGTACCGGCTACAGCCCGTGCACGTCGAGGGAAATACGCAGGGCAGCTTGAAGAATCGGCCTGGCGGTGAAGTTCCCGCAGGCTGGATGAAGCACCTGGTTCGGCCGGCTCCGTTTGATGTGATGGAGGTGTTGATCGAAGCTGACACGATCGAGCTGACCGCCGGACGCACTCACGCAATGCTCGTCGATGTCGAGGTCTCACCCGACGCCACGCCTGGCCGTTACACGGCTCGATTGGAGCTCCATTCCGACAACGATACCGTTTCCGTGCCGTTCTCGTTCGACGTGCACAGGACATTGCTGCCTTCCACTCACAGTCTGCACTCTGTTCACTGGTTCTGGCCGATGCCGGAGAACCTGACCAACGAGGATCCTCCGCCCTGGTGGAGTGAACGCCATTGGGAATTGATCGAGAATTCGAGTAGGCAACTGCGACGCTTTGGCGACGATACGGTGTTGACCCCACTGATCGACGGTCGCGAACCTTTGATCCGCGTGTCCCGCAATGAACAAGGCGACTACGACTTCGACTACTCGCGATTCGATCGTTGGGTGAAGACTTTTCTCCGTCTGGGCTTCAACACGTTTGCCGGACGCCACGTCGTTAACATGGGGCGCGAGGTATGGGTCTTGGATCGAGCAACGGGGACACTGGAGCCTCTGCTACGGGACTCCAAGGATCGGGAAGCGTGGCTCCGGTTCCTTCCGGTCTTCTATCGCAGTCTCTATCAACACTTGGAAGAAAACAACTGGACCAGCCGATACCTCCAACACCAATACGACGAACCAAAGGATGCGGAACTCTATCAGCGACTCGCGGGACTGGCAAGAACTCACATGCCGGGCGTACGTACGATCGACGCCATTAACAGCCGTCCGGAGACGTTCTCTGCGACCGTGGACGTTCACGTGTTCAATCTGATCACCTTGGTGCGAAATGCCGAGTTGGCCGATCGACGAAGATCCCAGGGACGGCCCGTTTGGCTGTATCATTGCACCAGCCCCTACCCTCCGTATCCCAATCGTCACCTTGACCGGCCGTTGTCCGAATGCCGTCTTTGGCCGTGGATCTGTTGCCGATGGCGTGCCGACGGCTTTCTCTATTGGGCCGCCAACCTGTACCGAGGGGCCGACGAGTACAAGACGTCGCTGGGCCCGTTCCCCAACGGTTCCCAGGACCCCGGTCATCCCCCCGGCGATGCGTGGTTTTACTATCGTGGCCCGGACGGGTTGCGACCTTCGATGCGGATTGTCGCCTTTCGCAGCGGCCTGATCGACCACACACTCCTGACCATGTTAGCCGAAGCGGATCCGAAACTCGCCGAGGAGATCGTCCGTGGGATCATTCCCTCGGCTACCGAATACCGTACCGATCCGGCCGTGTACCACGCTGAGCGACGCCGGATTCTTATTGCGTTGGACAAGGTGCAGGCTCCCTGAGCCACGATGGAAGGAATACCAGATGAAGTCTTTCTTTGGGTGGTCCCACTCGGCATGGTTCATTGCCTGCCTGCTCTTTGCCGGAGGATCGCCCGTCTGGGCAGCGTCTTTGCCCGACGACTTTGTGACCCATCGCAGTGGCCCGTCGTGGAAAGCTGAGATGGAACTGGTGCCGGACGGCCTAGGGGCTTTCACCGTCGCCATCGCCCAGAGTTTTCCCCGTCATACGCCGTCGCAGCCGGGCGAATTTGTGAGCGCAAGCCTTTCGGTTACCGTACCAAAAGCTGGTCCGGCGGAGCTGTCCTTCCGGTTTGCCGACACCTTCACGGGCCCAACGGCCGGGTATCACTTTGCCGAGGTTCGTGTCGGTGACGCGGTTCTCTTCCGGCAGGACGTTGCCGGCGGAACGACCCGACCGCACTCCGTGCGGCTAGACCTCCGGAAAGCCTTGCCTGAAGGCGGACAAACGAACCTGGTGTTTCGATCGAGCGACAGCAAGACGGTTTCGAATTTCCCCGTGACCGTCTATTTCATGGAGCCCGTGCTGAAAACAGACGAAGGTGTCCGTAGGCTGCTGCCGCCGGTCGAGATCGAGCCGCCCGAACCATTGCCGCCTGAGCTGCCACTGCCCAGTCTCGCCCTGGCCGGAGAAAGCTGGACTCGAAGGGCGCGCATCGTCCAGCCTTGGGGCCGGACCCAATGGGACGCGATCGTGCATGCCGATCAACGGGCCCCATGGCTTGCTTGCGAATTCGGCTTCGATGCCATCATTGTGCTTCCCCCTGAGGCCCATAACGCGATCACCGGCGAATCGTTTCATGTTACCGAAGCGGAGTTCAACGCGGCACTCGCCGCGTATCGCGCGGCCGGCTTCCGCATCATCCTCTACAGCGCCGTGATGCACTGCGGGCACGCGCCCGTTTGGCAAGACGGGACTCTGACTAAGACCCACCCCGAGTGGTCTCAACGCGGCCCCAAAGGCGAGCCGCTAACGCTGTACGGGGCCGAGTGGCTTTGTCCGAGTACTGACGCACTGCCCTTTGCGATCGAATACGCTCGCAAAATCCAACGGCGTTATCGGGCCGACGCGGTGATGCTCGACAACAACGAGTTCTTTACGGCGTCCTCTGGATTGACGTGCTATTGCGCCTGCTGTCAGCGCTGTTTTCGCCAATATCTGAAACTTCGCTTTGGCGACACGGTTTTGGGAGAAACGACCAGCACTGTGACAATCCCTACGGATCTCGGGCCGCTGTACAACTTGTGGCTTCATTGGCGCAACCGTGCATGGGCCGAAGCGATCGAGCAATTCCGTGTAGAACTGCGCAAAGAGAATCCTGATATTGTCGTCCTTGCCAACACCCAATACCTTCGCGCTGCGCCCGATCTGGCGACGGATCTTCAGTACGGCCACGAGGACGCTGTCCTGTCCGAATCCAGGGACAAGAGCGCGGACCAGATGACCGACAAGCTGCTGCTGGGAAAATCGCTCGCAAAGGACCGGCCGTTGTGGAACTACCTGGGCACGTTCGAAAGGAAAGACTTCGGCCGTCTTGTGTCGCCGGAGCGTGTTTCGATGAACGTGTCGACCACACACGCATGCCGGGCGCGCCCCTGGGTGGTCTACTACGGATTCTTCGAGAAACCCGACGAGAACCAGGACGCCTTGGACCGCATGGCCAAAACGCTCCGCTGGCACGGCACGCAAGATTCCGAACTCCAAGGCATGAAGCCATTCGCCCCAGTGCTTTCGCTGGTGAGTTTGACCTCGCGCAACTGTAGGGCTGTACCACTGATCCCGTCACACCTGACGCCGCTTCGGAAGATGGGCGTGTGTGCCCGACTGGCCGAAGAGAAGGCATTGCCGACGGGAGTTTTGGACGATTGCCGTGTTTTGCTGATCGAAAGGGCGCCCTGCCTGTCGCACGAGAGCGTCGCGGCCATCGTGGATTTCGTCCAAAGCGGCGGCACGTTGATCACTTCGGCCGACGTTGGGATGTACGATGCGATCGGCCGTCCTCGACCCACATCGCCACTGTGGACCGAGTTGGGACTTCCCCACGCGCCCGTCGAACCAACGCGATGCGGGAAGGGGGAAGTCGTGGTCATGACACTTCCTGCCCCGTGGGAGGATGTGTCTGGATGGTTAAGCCCCGCACGCTTCCTATTGGAACCGCAGGCCGATGCATCCGTCTTGCCCTACGTAGACCGCAACGGGCAGCTATTGGTCTACGTGTGCGCCGACGGCCCGCTGCCGGACGATATCCACGTAACGGCGTGCGACGGCGTATCGGGCCGAGCGATCATTTGCTCGCCGGATCAGCTCCAGCCGCGTGTCGTCGGCCTCATGACGCGGTGATGAGCCGATGACGCATTCTAACGGGTACAAGCACCCGATGCCGTTCACTTCAGCACCAACTCGATTGTCTTGCCTGGTCCGTCGGCGACGATTTCGACGGTGGATTTGATGCCCTCTCGCTCGGCTGTGATCGTGTGAGGCGTCAGGTGAACTCTGCCTTCCGGCGTCTGAGTGTATTGGCCGAGAACGAACTGGATGGTGCCGTGCTTGCCGACATTGCCGGAAAACACTTGGGTGCCGGTCTTGTCTGCGACGGTAATCTTTGTTTCGGGTGGAGCTTCTGCCTTCACGGTCCACTCGACCGTCAGATCGTGATCGCCGTCCCCGAGATGGATGCTGTCGAGTCCCGCACCGCCCTCGAACACGGGGTCGCGGACAACGTGCTTTTTGCACGGGTATCCGGTGTCCCACAAGAACGTCTTATAACGCGGATCGTCGCCGACTCGTGCGAACTTGCAGCCGTAGAAGTGATGGTTCGAACCAACGCCGTAGTAGTCGCCAAAACGCATGTTGCAGATGTTCGAGATGAATGTGTTGCCGCGATAGACAATCGGCAGATGCTTGTCGGTCCGATTTGCGTTACCTTGCGTGACCACGCAGGCAAGCTGCTTGGTCTGCGAATCCTCGACGACCGCCTTGATCACGTTGTCGACAAATCGCAGGTTCTCGACGTATGGATCGGAGAAGAACTGCACGCCCCGGCCCTGACAGCCTTCGCGCCCGCGAATGATGATCGTGTTGTCGTGGTAGAAGTTGTCCTTGTATTCCTTGCTGCTGCCGCCGTATTGCGTCAGGCGGAAACCGTTGAGCGAGATCTGATCGCCGTATTCCTTGAATCTGCCACCGGCCGCTGTGCCTTCGAGATGGATGAAGTTGCGGTAGAACTCTTGGCCGCTGCCCCACCCAAACGCAACCACGTGGTAGCCCGTGCCGAGGACCTTGTTGCCGTGGGCCTTTCCGCCCGCGAGCAGACTCACACCGAAGGAATTGGTCGCCCAGCTATCGACGTAGATTTCGTTGTCGAATACCTGGCTGCCGACCAGGCCGCTCTGGCGCGTCCGCTTCACCAAGTTGTGATCGACCGTGACGTTCTCCGACCCACCGCCGCCAAAGAGAAGTGCCTTGCACCCGGCGCCGTGACGATTGATCAACTCCGTACCTCGATCCACAAAGACGTTGTGGTGAAATCGCGAGTTGCTGCCGCCCCAGTGATTGTAGATCGCCGTCTGCTGCGGGCCCGAGTAATCCAACGTCACGCCGGCAATATCCATCCCACTGCAGCCGTTCAGATACATCGGGTTGTAGCCGATCGAGTTGGCCTGCGCAGAATTCCTGCCGGCCCCCTGCTTGATCGTGCCGTTGTAGACTCGCAGGCCCGTCGACTTCATCGCCCGCAATCCGTATTTCGCACCGCGTATCCAGTCCCAGAAGTTACCGCTTTCGATCTTCGGCCATGCCTTCTCGTTGTACACAACCGTATGCCCACCAAGATCCAGCGTGACGTTTTCTACCTTCTGAGGAACATCGAACGCCATTCCATCGACCAGAATGTCCTTCGTGAGCAGATAATGACCGCCGGACTTGTCGAGTACATACGGTGGCCCGTCCAAATCGTCAGGCACGCGGATCACATCGCCTGGTACGACCGTCTTGAAGGTCGCATCCTGCGATTTGATGACATTGCCACGTTCGTCTTCGGCCACAAGGCGATAGTGATACTCCTTGCCCACTTTCAGGCCGGTAAGGTAGTGCACATGAATGTAGAAGTTCCGCTCGGCTGAGCTCGTCTTCTTGCCGTACTCATCTGTCGTCCCGAACTCGACGTACGCCTTGGCAGGCAGCGAAGTCTGGAAAGCCACGCACGCTGACGTTTCCGATGGGTACGCCCATGCGCCGCCTTCGATGAACGTGAATTCCTTGCCAAAGGCAGCGTAGGTCAACTCGTCGGCCTCGGCACCAAAGTGCTTGACGCAGAAGTCATTGAACAACGGGTATGCACCAGACTGTTCGGCAGCAGCGGGCAAGACCAACACACTCGACAGCCAACACGCCGCAAGAATGAACACGCCGCACTCGCCACGGGTGCGCGCTGCACTTCGCCATGTCTTCTTCGTCATTTTTCACCTTCTTCTCCGTCAGGCATCGGACCGAATGCTATTTCTATCTCTCACGAGCTTATCCGTGCGCGAATATTTCGTCTCGCCCCTGCCATCTTGCGGTCTGTTGATTTAATCGGGAAACGAGCGTGGGATAGGCTTCCAGCCTGTCAGGATCCCCTAACTTCAATTGCCAAGTGCACTCAGGTCGCCCAATTGACAGGCTGGAAGCCTATCCCACGATTAAATCAACAGCCCGCTTGCGTGGCGGGAACGCGAGTTCAAATGGCTAATAACGAAACACCGTCATCGCCCGCCCCCTGCCAGCTCGTCTGGCAGGAGCGCAAGATTCGGGCTTGGACTCGAAACTGATTCACCTGCCGCACGAGGCGGCAGGGGTCTTGGTGCGATGTTCGCTTGGTTTCTCTAGCTTTTCAAACTGGTCCACCTGCCTGACGAGCAGGCAGGGGTATGATGATCTGGCTGCGATCATCGCGTCGGCTTCACCTCTGCTTCCCAGACGCTCAACATCTTTCTCAGTCGCCTTGTGTCGGAGGCGTTCGTTTGACACAGGCTCTTCTTCTCGCCCAAGTCGCTGGATAGGTCGTACAGCCATTCGTCGGTCTGACCGCCTTCGGTCTTGCGGACGTACTTGAGGTCCCGGTCACGGACGGCCCACCACGTCCGATCGCCTCGCCGGCCGCGCCAGAAGAGGGTGCGAGGGAAGTCGTCGCGCTTTTCGGCTACGTGGCCAATGATGTCGTAGCCATCCAGTCGTTTCGCAGGCATCTCGGTCTTCGCCAACTTGAGAAAGGACGATGTGAGGTCAAATGTGGCGGAAACTTGTTCGCTGACAACGCCGGGTTGGATGCGGCCCGGCCAGCGGATGATCAGTGGGACTCGAATGCCGCCTTCGAGCGTCGTGCTCTTCGCGCCGCTGAGCGGGCCCATATTTGCCGCTTCCGACAGGCCGCCGTTGTCCGAGACGAAAACCACGACCGTGTTGTTGGCGATTTCCAGCGTGTCGAGCGTCGTGAGCAGTCGTCCAACTTCCGTATCGAGGTCCTCCAGCATGGCAACATACGTTTCGGCGTCTCGCTCCATCCAGTTTTCTTCGGTGACCACCTTGTCCCGGTCGTCAGGCCCCTGAAACGGAAAATGCGGGCACTCGTGGGATACATACAGGAAGAACGGCCGGTCTTTGTGTTTCTTGATGAACGCGACCGAATCGTTGGTGATCAGGTGGGTCATGTAGCCTTCGCAACGAACCGGTTTCCGGCCGCGGAAGAGAACGTGCAGGTCGCTCAGTTCGCGATGGTTGAAGTAGTGGACGTTCCCGCCGAGGTAGCCGAAGAACTCGTCCCAACCGTGTTCGATCGGGTTAAACTGCGGCTCGTACCCGAGGTGCCACTTGCCAAAGACGCCGCAGGCATACCCGGCTTTCTGCAGCGCAGTCGGAATCACCGCCTGTTCCGCCGGCAGCCCCAACTCGCCACGCGCCGCGAGGCGGATCGCGTCATCGTAACGACCCACATTCCCCGTGCCGATCGCGCACTCCAGTCCGCCGGCCCGCTGCTGGTAGCGTCCGGTTAAGAGGGCGGTGCGAGTCGGGCTGCATTCCGGGCCGTTGGAGTAGTGTTGCGTAAACCGCGCACCCTGCTTCGCAAGCTGGTCAATATTCGGAGTCTTGGCCACCGGGTGCCCATAGCAGCCGAGGTCTCCGTACCCCATGTCGTCCGCGAGGATCAAAACGATATTGGACCGTTCCGCCGCCATCGTCGCGTAGGCCGATAGGCCGGCGAAAACCACTGCAAGGCACGAGTATTTCGCAAACATCTACGCTTTCCTCCTATGACTTTCCAAACGCTGCATACGATCTTTGAGTGATATTCCGAGGATTCTGTTTCGCCGCGTCAACCAACGGTTTGTAGCTATGTGATCGCTTCACCAGAGCTGGACTCCATATGATTTTGCCCGACAATTATTTTGCTCCAAGAAGAGATAGCAAAATCATTTGTGGGCAAAATCATCATGCGATGGTCGAGACTCGCTGGACAGCCTCGATGCGCCGAACGATCTGCCCACATTCGCCCGCCCTTCTCAGGGCGGGCCGTACGGAGTCAGCATAGCCGATGGATTGTCGGGTGTCACGCGACCGCCGGAACATCGTCCAGCGATACCGTGCAAAGTGATGACCATACGGGGATGGAGAAGAAATGCTCGTAGGCCGGTGGTTTCCAATATACAATGGCTGGCGTCCAACCAGTGGCTTTCATTCATGAGGTGACTTATGAGGCGACTTTCTTGGGCTCTGTGGTTCGTTGTCGTGCCGGCAGCTAGCGGCGAAGTGCTAGTCGATCAAGATTTCGAAGAGGTCGATCTTCGCGATAGCGGCTGGCGAGACATGAAGGAGCACACGGGCGACGGGCACAGGCTGCTCTCGGTGGTTTTCGACGATGAGGTGAAGCCCGCGAGCGGCAAGGGCATGCTCCGCCTCGACTATCCCATAGGAGCCACCGGCGGCTGGATGAGATGTCCCCTCACGAGGCAAGTCGACGAGGTCTACTGCCGGTACTACCGCTACTTCCCACCGGGTTGGGAGTGGCCCAAGGGATACGGCCCGCATGATTCCGCCATGTTCGCCGGCCCCTGGGGCCCACCAACGAACGCCACCTTTGAAATACTGATGGACTTCAACAACCGCTCCGATACCTTCATGAAGATCTCGACGACGCGGCAGAAGTGGGGCTACCAGGGCTTCGGCCAAGTCTTGCAGCGATACTCAGGCTCGAGCCGGCACTTGGGCTGGAATGTGGCGCGGCCCGACAAGGTCCAACTGGGCAAATGGCACTGTGTCGAGTACCACTCGAAGCTTTCCGACGCGGGTAAGCCCAACGGCATCCTCCGTATGTGGGTGAACGGCAGGCTCGTCTCGAATGTGTTGGCGCTCCCGCTGGTAGACGAAAATCACGGCGGTATACAGTTTCAGGACTGGTTCCTGGGACCATACTTCCACGGCGGCTCCCACCGGGTCCAGCATAACTACCTGGACGCGCTGGTCGTGTCCACCGAGTACATCGGCACTTTTGAACAGAAGGGAAACCAGCCGCCCCACGCGCGTTTTGCACACGTCCGCCCGTGGGGATCCATGACGGCCGAATTCGATGCCTCGCGCTCTACTGAGCCGGAGAAGGGCGAGCTGACCTACACCTGGGACTTCGGCGATGGCGACGCCGCTGACGGTGTGAAGGCCTCGCACACTTACGCCAACGACGGCGACTACACCGTCAGGCTCACCGTCTCCGACCCGCAGGGCGAGAAACACTCGGCCGAGAGGAAGATCGCTGTGGGCCACAAGGTCGGCTCGGGCGAGGGGCTAAAGGCCGAGTTCTACTCGGGCACTGAATTCGAGGGAATGGCTTCGGTGTTGGCCTGGGGGAACATAAACAGTCGTCGGACCGGATGGGCTGGGCGATTCCTCACGGGCTGGGCGGGCAACGACAAGGGCACCGACTACTCGGCACGTTGGACCGGTTTCCTGCAGCCGGCAACGTCCGAGGAGTACGAGCTGAGCTACGACGTTTGCGAGGGAGGCGCGGTCTGGTTCGACGGCAGACTCGTGATAGACTTCCGCGACCAGCCGCCCGGGGACAAGGTCGTCTCGAAGACGGCCTCCGTTGGCCGACTCGAAGCAGGGAGGAAATACCCGCTGAAGGTCGAGTTCTTCAAGTCTGCGGCCGACTCGAAGGGCCCACACAACTGGCAAGTGATTCTCTCCTGGGAGAGCCCCTCACTGACCCGCGAGCCTATTCCTGTGAGCGCCCTCTACTATCCCGACGGGTTCGAGGGTCGGTAGCCGAAGATGGTCGACGAGTTGGTTCTGCGATCATTTCCGTCTTTGGCGGTAACACTCCTGAAGACGCAGCGTGTTATAATCGCGTCAGAATCTGGCGGGAGGTAGATCCTATGACATTCGGAAGAAGTACTTGGCTTTCATCACTCATGCTGTTTGCTGGGGCGTTTTCGCTTCAGGCAGGAGATCTGAAGAACCCGAGTTTCGAAGAAGAGGGCGATTGGCAGATCGTAAGAAAGGGCGAGAACCTGCAGGCGGCGTTCGATGACGGTGCGTCCCAAGACGGCAAAAGATGCTTTACCGTTTCCCTACCCGACGGAACAAGTACAAATGACGAGGATTTCGCGGGCATAGTTCAAGTCGTCGAACTAACCAAGGCCGACAAAGGAATCTCCTTCTGCGTGAAAGACAATTACACCGGTGGCACCACAGGATATCACTGGATGGAATTACTCCTGGATCAGGAGGTGATCTGGGAAGCGGATGTCGCCGAGGGAGATACAGAATGGAGAAAGGTATCCGTGGACCTTGCCCGCTATCTAGAAGAGGTGAAGCTCAAGAAAGTTGGTCGCAACAAGTACGAGGAAGACAGGAAATACGCCATCACCTTCAGGGTTTTTGAGAGACGTGGCGTCAATAGATTTGGCATTCAGGTTTGGGCCGATAACTTCACGCTGCTGAAAGAAACGCCAGCCAATCCACAAAACTGCGAAAAGAAGAAGACTGCCCCATCGCTCGCAGAGCTATTGGTCTATTACGACGAAGCCGATCTAATACAGCCGATCACGAAACCGGAACACTTCGAAAGCAAGCGCCAACAAATCATCGAAGGTATGATGCAGGGCATGGGTAAGCTGCCCGACCGTCCCAAGCGCAGCAGCCTTGAAGACTTCAATATTCGCGTGATCAATACGCAGGTACGCGGCCGGTATACCAAAAAGACGATCGCTTTTGACGCGGCCGAGGATGAGGTGGTCCATGCCTTTCTTTACGAACCACTAGACAAGAATCCCAGTGAAAAGCGGCCTGGCATTGTTGGCATGCATCCGACAGGTGACCTGGGCAAAGGCTGTTTCGAAAGCTGGCCGCTATGCAATTTTCTTATTGAACTGGCAATGATGGGGTATGTAGTCATCGTGCCGGATTATCCCGGTTTTGGTGATTCAAGACCCTACGACTTCGATGCGGACCGATACGATTCCGGGACGATCAAGGGCGTTTTCAACCACATGACCTGTGTCGATTTGTTGCAGGTGCATCCCGATGTCGACCCTGACAAGATCGGGACCATTGGCCATTCGTTAGGCGGGCACAACGCCATGTTCCTGGCCGCCTTTGATGATCGGGTGAAGATAGCCGTTTCCAGTTGCGGCTGGACACCTTTCGAGTATTACGAAACGAAGAAAGGCAGGCTGAAAACATGGGCGGTGCCTAGGTATATGCCTCCGTTGGAGACGATCTACAAGTCAGATCACAGCAAGTTCCCCTTCGATTTCCATGAAGTGGCAGCGGCGATTGCACCTCGGGTGTTCTTTTCGAGTTCACCCACCAATGACGGTGTGTTTCCCGGATGGGGGCCCAAGGCCGCGGCGCCTTATATCACGGAATACTACAAGGCCCATGGTGCGGAAGGGGCTTTTCAGTTCCACCAGCCGCGCGCCCAGCATAGGTTTCCATGGGACACGCGTCAGAAGGCGTATCGGTCCATGAACGATACGTTTGACTACCATTTTCATGGCGCGTTTGGCTTGCTCGCCGAGCGCAAGGGGGAAGAGGCCATTCCGGTGCTGAAAAGAGCCCTCCAGGACGCCGACCCGAAAGTTCGTTGGGCTGCCGCCGACATGCTCGGCACCCTGGGCGAACAGAGCGGCCTGGAGCCGATGAAGAAGGACCTCGATACATTTTCCTCCGACGAGGAAGATCTGGAGCTTGCCCTTGAAGTGGCCAAGGTGTTGGCCGAGATGGGTGACACCAGCGGCTACGATTTGGCAGCGGACTTGGCTGCCAACGGGGCCACCCATGGACAGCGCTGGCGTGCGGCCGTTGTGCTGGCCCATATATCAAACACGGACAAAGCCATGCTGAAAGCCGCGGGTATGGATCCCATTGCCGTGTTGAAGACCATGGCAGCCGAGGAAGAGCACGAAGGCGTATTCTTTGTGTTCGTCGATCAGGTGCATAAGATCCTACAAGACCGCACGGACATGATCGACATTTTTGCCATCGCAAAGGAATCCAAGCATCATATGGAACCGCCCCCGGGAGCAAAGCATCGAATCGCGGAGATCTTCTATTTGGTCGCAGTAAGGGATAAAGACAAATCTTGGCGGTAGAGATCGGCTAAGGAGAATCGAAATGACCATCGCGCAACACATCGCCCCGGCTGTTACGACAGTGCTGCTGTGTGTGTCGGCGGCCCAGGCGGCAAACACCTGGCTTGTCGCCCCCGATGGCAACGATGCCAACCCGGGCTCGTGTGCCAAACCGTTCAAGACGGTCCAGGGGGCCATCAAGAACGCCGACGACGGCGATACCATCCGTATCAAGCAAGGTACCTACGAACTGGCTGGCTTCACTGACAGCATCGACCGTTCGCTCACTTTGATCGGCGAAGACGCGAAGACAACCATCTTGACGAAAGGCCCCATGGTGACCGTAACGAAGGGCCTGACGCTGAAGAACCTGACGTTCAGCGGCGGACCCGGCTTCCGGCTCTCGCCACCGAAAGGAGAGACGCTTGAGGGGATGCTGGTCGAGAACTGTGTGTTCGAGAAGTTCTGGTGCGGCTTCTACGCCCGATATTACGACGGAGCCATCACCAACTTCACCGTCGCAAACTGCGAATTTCGTGACATGGAAGGCGGCAAGATCAACGCCATCGCGCTCTGCGGATCCAACAGAGACGAAGCCGGGAACTCCATCGGGCCGGCGAACGTGAAGATCGTCAACAATAGTTTCAAGAACCTCAAGTCGACCCAGAAGGGATGCATGGCCGTTTTTGTCGGCGACATAAAGACGACGAAGGACGTGATCGTCTCGGAAAACGTGATGGACACGATCGGGGGGCCGACGTGGATACGCGAGGGCGCCGGGCCTGAAGTCCATGGCATTCTCGTCTTTGGCACCAACATCCGGATCACGAAGAACATTGTGAGGAACCTGAACACCGGCAGAGACCACGAGGCCATATACATGAAGGCACGCCGCTCCGTGATCGCCGACAACGTGGTGGAGAACTGTGGCTCGGGCTTCGGCGGAGCCGACATCACATCCAAGGGCGGCGAATTCTCCGAGGACAACACGATCACCGGCAACCGCATCACAGGCCCTCAGCCGGGATGCGGCATCTTCGCTGCCGGCGGCACTGTGATCAAGGACAACTACGTCGAGAAGCCCAACGGTCTGCTCGGCATCAACGTGTACCCGCTCAGCAAGCCCGTCTCCATCGCTGACAATTACGTCGAGACCAAGCACCGAACCGCCATCTACGTCAATGGCGGCGACGACGCAGGCTATCCGTTCCAGTGGCCCAACCCTGGCGAGATCGTCGTGACCGGCAACACGGCGATATCCTACGAAGGCACCGTCGAGCGGTCCATCAAAATGGAAAACGCCCCGTGGGCCAAGGTCAGCGGCAACACGCGCCGCGCCGGCAAACCCGCGCCGGCTAAGGAGTGAACGAGGCAAGTCGTATGCTGGCGTGCTCTTTCGCATCCGCCTGAACCAGTTCGCTCAAAACAACGCAGAGCAGCGAAGAGCTTGCTACAGGAGTTCACGAATAATCCTGGTCAACCACCCTCGGGGGAGTTCTTGCAGAAGTTGGCGAGTTCCTCCTCGCTCAAAGCTCGACGATACATTCGAAGATCGCGCATCTTGCCGTTGAAATGATCGTGTTTGCCGAAGCCCACCAGCAGCGGCTGGCGGTTGGTCAAGTCGCAGTCGGCCGGGTCGAATTGGGCGGTCTGGGCGACACGCCGGCCGTCTACGTAGAGCTTCAACGATCCGTCGGCTTTCACGGCCGCGAGGTGTCGCCAGCCCGGCCCGAGCGCCCGATCATCGCTTACGCACTTGCCGGCCTCCAGCGCGTAGACGTGGCCCGACGGCAGCGTGCCGGCAAATAGTTTTCCTTGGTAGACGGCCATCGACCAGACGCGGCGGTACAGGACATCGGGGGTCGCGTCAAGCTGTCCGGTGCTCGTCCATCCTGCGGGGCCGTCGTATCGGTAAACCATCCCCAGTGGCAGAGTACCACCGTACAGTTTTCCGTTGTAGACGGCCATGGCCATGACTTCCTGTGCGGAGCCGAGTTGCCCCAGGTTGGTGAACTGGTTTGGACCATCAAATCGGAAAATGCTGCCCGTTGGCCAGGTGCCCAAGCAGATCCGGCCCTCATGGACCACGGCCGAGTAAGTCTGGGTCGTGTCGGGCACGACGCCCAGCGGCGTCCACTGCGTCTGACCTTCGTAGCGAGCGAACCCCTGCTTGCCGAACACCGTGGCGTAGAGGCTGCCGTTGTGGACCAGGAAGGCACCCAGACGTCCGCCGGGATTGCCCACGAACGTCCATTTCTGATCGCCGTCGTAGCGATAGCAGGCTTCCGTCCGCGTGGGACATCCGTAGCTGTCGCAGGTGGTGGCGTACAATTGGCCGTCGAATGTCACCAACCCGGTCACCGTGTAGACGTCGCCGATCTTCCCGCAGTCGGCCCAGCGGTTCCCTCCTTCGTAGCGAAAGACGCTTCCGCCGGGGTTCTTGTTGGGCGACTCGGGCTGTGCGGATCCGCGACCGCTGTAGAAGGAGGTACCGGCGTAGAGCTTCCCGTCGTGCTCCCCGAGGGCCGAGACGGCGTTCGAGAGATCGGGACTGCCGCAGTCGATCCACGTCGTATTGCCTTCATGGCGGTAGACGTGGCCGGCTTCCCCTTCCGCCGGTTCCCAGGTCCCGGCGTAGAGGCCACCGTCGTACACCGTGAGGGCCCAGATCATGTGGTTGTTGCCGGGCTGTCCGCAGTCGATCCACTTCGGTGTGGCCTGGCCTCCGTCGATCCCGAAGAAGACGTTTCGATGATTCGACTGGGCCGACGTAGCGCCCACGTAGTTCAAAATACTGAAGTTGAGCCCAGTGCGTGCGGCCGGATCGTACTTCGAGACGACGTCTCCGAGCACGTCTTTCAGTCGAGCCTCGGTGTGTACCCAAGCCGCGACGGAAAAATCTGCCGATGCGAAAGCGAGCGATGGCGCATCGGGCACCTCGATGTAGTTGTCGATGCCGTCGAACACGGCACCATCGGCGGTGAACGTCACGCCGTGGTTGACCCCGTGATTCTCCTGGCCCGAGGAATCCTTGCAGTCATCCGTCAGGCGCCAGTGCCCGACGAGGCTGTCTTCCGACGCCCCCGCGTTGGCACCAGCCATGGTGAAAAGGAGCAACAACGACGCCGTCTTGAGTCTACACACGCTGTGCACATTCATCATTCTTGTCCCCGAGAATCATCTACCGCTGGCCACGGCGGTCTTCTCACCTCCGAGGCACACGACTCCATTTTGTGTGGCAAGGTAAACATGTCCTTGAGCCGTGGCCATGCCATCCCAAACCGGCAACGCCGGCAATTTGTGCTTTTCCAGGACAATTCCGTCGCCGGCGCGGACGACCCACAAATGGCTGCCTCGCTGGCCGTCGAGAATTGTCTCCTGTTGTTTCAATTCCTGCAGAACACTCTCTTCCGGATAACGACCGATCACACCCTTCTCGTCGATGATCTTCTCAGGACCGCATACGATCAGTTTGTCCGAGGTCTTGATCATGGCTCTCACATAGAAGGGGACTTCTGCTGCCCAGTTGTTCCGCAATTGCCGTTGCGGAGTGCGGCCCATTTTCCTGCCGAATATCGTCGGGCCGGTAATGGGATCGGTCTCGATCGTCTTGTTGACGGAAAAGAGTTGATAATCCAGGAATGTTGAACTCCAGGTATGGTACTTCGGTTTCAGGCCATAGCCGTAGATCTTCGTATCGTCCATCACAAGGATTCGCCCGTCGGGGTTCCGTTCGCCGTAAGTCCACCAGTTCAAGTAGGTCCCCAGCGGCAATTTCCCGTTCCCGTAGCTCATGTAGATCCGGTGCAACCAGGAGTCTTCAAGAAAACCGGCCCAACTGAAAATGTGCCTCTCCTCGTATTGACGCTCCTCGTCGAACTCGATTGATCCAATCCGTTCGCCGTCGTCGGTCAGCTTCTCCACGCGCATGAAGATGTTCTCTCCGTCGCTGGAGAGAATATCGGGAATGGCCGATGGCATGATGGAGTGGGCGGACAACAGTTGGATGCTCTTTCCAGTTTCCACGTCAAAATCATCCAGCGTGGATTCCGCTTCCAGCTTGCCCGTCATCGCGTCAAGCCGCACAAACGGGAGTCCACCGTCCAGGAACGACGATCGACCGCCGACACAGAAGAGCTTCCCGTTCTTGATCAAAACGCTGCCGGAGACCGGCCAGACCGATTCGAGCTGGCCATAGGAACAGAGCTGGCTGTCGTCCGGCGCAAGTCGGAATCGCCACGCGAGTTGCCCGTCCGCCGCAGCCAGCGAGTAGATGCACCCATCGGCACATCCGAAATAGACAAATCCCCGGAAGACGGTTGGCGGAGAGTCAATCCTGCCTCCTGTGAGGAACGACCAAGCGGCTTTGCCTGTGTTCTGATCCAACGCATGCAAGCGATGCTCGTCGACGGCGGCAACAAAAACCTTGCCACAACCAATCGTCAAGGCGCTGAGCTTTCCCGTCAGGGACGTTTGCCACTTGCGCCTCAAGCCGTCTGTCACCGGCGCGGGCGAGAAGCTGCTTCTGGCATTATCCGCTCGATAGGTCGGCCAATCGGCATCGTCTGCCGCCTCATCCCGTTCACTCAAATAGGCTTCCCCTTTCACCAAGCGCGGGCTGGCTGTGGGTTCCGTCTTGGCATGGTCCTGCGGCGCCAGGGCGTTGAAGCCTGTCAGCTTCGAGTCCAGATGGCAGGCGCAACTGTGCATCGGCGCGTAGATCAAGCCGTTTGCGGGCATGATTCCATACAGGCATCCACCTCGGACCCAGTGGTTGACGCTTTCCTTTCTGTCTTCGATGTCATAGAACTCGATACCCGTCTTGGAGGCCAAGATGAAGCGAGAGGTCGCCTTTGCGCGATGGCACCGGTGATGACCGAACGTGTAGGGAACGTCTTGCGCCGGAATGTCCCGTCTCAGTTCCCCCGTCCGCACATCTCGGCCCACGAAGATCCCGGTATTCCGAGGCGTGTCGATAGCCCCGGACCACACCATGTCGTCGATCACAAACAGGTCTTGCGGCGAACAGTATCCGCCGCGGAGGTGCTCGGCCTCCCAGAGCCTCTCGCCCGTTTCCGCGGAGAAAGCGCTCATGCGCCGGTTCGCGCCGGCGAAGAACACGTAGTCTTTGTAGGCCACGAGAATGGGAGATTCGTTGACCGCGAATACCGGCTTTGTCTTGATGACGTCGGATTTCCACAGCTCGGCGCCGTTAGCCTTGTCCAGGGCCACAATCTGTGAACCATCGAAGAAAAGGACGTTGCTGCTACCGACCGTCAGGGAAAGAGGGGCTGCCACGATCTGTTTCTTCCAGCGAAGTTCGCCTGAATTATCGTCAAGCACAACCAGATTCCTTGGGCCCTTGTTCCAAGGGTACTCTCTGGCGACACGTCCTTTCTGCGCGCCATTATGAGCATCGCCGAGAGTGAAATCCTCGTACAACTCCGGCGTGGGATTGGACAGAACATAGATAACGCCATCAGATAGCAGCACCTCTTCGGTTGCCTTGGTTTCAGGGAACGTTTTCAGGACTTCCCCCGAGTCGGCATCCAGCACACTCAACGGCTCGGCCATGCCCAACGGCATATAGAGCTTCTTCCCCTGTGCAACCAGCCGTCTGGGAAGTTGGGCAGGTCCACTCTTCAACGGCCAGAGGTGAGGGTGCCAGGATGCCAGTGGTTTCTTCCACAGAATCGTTCCGTTGAACGCGTCGCGGGCAATCAGGAAATGCTTCGACGGCAGCAAGACCGACCAGTTCTTTCCCTCGTCCATCACGTAAAAGATGCGTCCGCCGGTGGATACCATGGCCGTAAGCCCCGCAATGTGATCGTGGTGGCGCGACCAACGCGGCCCGCCGACCCATTGCTGACGGCGCATCGAGTCAATGCGAGTGTCCTTCGAGACGGCATTGTTACCCGCGTCGTAAAGGTAGTGGGTCCACTCGTCAGTATCTTCCGGTTGGGGCTTCGTCAATCGCCGTTGTACGGAGTTCGAACCTTGGTCGATGAAAGCCGCCGTACCACCCGGAACCAGCACTCGTAGGATCTCTTCCTCTGAGACGCTGAAGCGGTCCGAGACCACAATCAGATTGACCATGTTATCAACGTAGGGAAGGTGACGGCCATCGAATTCTCGGACCGTAGCCGCGCCGTGTATCCCCTTCGATGCGAGGTTTTCCCGTACGCGTGCGATCTTGGAGCGGTCTTCGTCCAGGCCTTGCACAAGGAACCTTTCATCGGATCGTAGTGCCGCGATCTCTTTGCCGTCTTCCACGCCCAGTTGAACGACTACGCCGCCCCGGATCCCGGCAAACGAATACAGGTCCGCTACCGTCTTGGCCTCGTAGGCCAGTCCGGGAGCCGCCGCCACCAGCACGATCTGTAGCATCATCCAGACGCGCAGGTCTATTCGCTGCCGTGTCGGACTGTTCACGCCGTGCGATTTCAGAGTGCATTCCATCAAATCACCTCCAAGTTTCGCGCCTGCGGCGCGGGGTTCTGTATTTGTGCCTTGCTGGCTATGCTTACGGACTGGCCGTCTCGATGAACCAGTCAAGGAAATAGTATACACTGATCTGGGCGACCATACAGTTTCACTCCTCACCAGATAGGAGCAGTCATGGCAAAGCTAGTCGTCGTGATCGAGGGAAAGGAGCTGGAGTTCGAGCTGAACGAAGGGCAAACTCCGATTGGGCGTCATCCGGACAACCCTATCGCGATCACCCAGCGCAGCGTGTCCGGACGACACGCCATGATTCACGGGGAAGCGGGCGAGTTTGTGTTGGAGGACGTCGGCAGCCGCAACGGAACCTTCGCGAACCAGCAGCGAATCGAGGGACGGGTCAAGCTGAACCACAACGATGCGATTCGGTTCGGCGACGCGCATGCCCGTTTTCACGACCCTGCCACGAAGCAGGTGGCACCCAGCAAGCCGTCGTCGGCAACGGTTACCGACGCCCAACTGGCCACGCTGGACCTGGGTGCCACACAAGTGGACATCGACGAGGCAGGCGAGGCAACCATTATCGGCACCGTGGCCGGGACAGGGCGTTTGGGGGCCCTGGATGTCAATCCCGAAGCCAAACTCAAGGCGGTTCTCGAAATCAGCAACGGCCTGGCCGGTACGGTCGATTTGGCGGCCCTGTTGCCCAAGATCCTGGACAGCCTTTTCAATGTCTTTATGTACGCCGATCGCGGCTGCATCCTGTTGAAAGACGCCGAGACGGGCGAGATGGTACCCCGCGCCATGCGGCATCGGCGCGAGGACGAAGACAGCACGGTGCGGCTCAGCCGTACGATCGTCAACAAGGTGTTGTCGGAAAAGACCGGCATTCTCTCGGCGGATGCCACGTCGGACGAGGAGTTCAGCGGCATTGAGTCGATCGCCGATCTCAGAATCCGCTCGATGATGTGCGTGCCGCTGCTGGGCTTGGACGGTGACGTTCTGGGGATCCTCAGCATCGACTCCCAAAGCGCGATGGGGCGGTTCACCGAAGACGACCTGGACATCCTGATGACGGTTGCCGGCCAAGCGGCTTTGTCCTACGAGAATGCGAGGTTGGCTCAAGCCTATGCCGAGAAGCAGAAGCAGGACGCCGAGATGGAAATCGCCAAAGACGTGCAACGTGCGCTCTTGCCCGATGCGATGCCGACGGCCGAAGGCTACCAGTTCTACGCCTCGTACGATTCGGCGCGGGCCGTTGGTGGAGACATGTACGATTGCTTCGACTTGCCCGACGGCAAGATCTGCCTGTCCTTTGGCGACGTAGCCGGAAAGGGGGTGCCGGGTGCGTTGGTCATGACTCGCATGGGTAGCTGCGTGCAGAGCACCATCCGTCACGTGCACGACGTTGTCGATGCCATCAACGCGATCAACGATCACATGTGCGCCACCGAGGTTGATGGTCGCTTCGTCACGTATGTCCTGAGCATAGTGGACACCAAGAATCACGAGGTGGTTCTGTCGAACGCGGGGCACATGCCACCGATTATTCGACGAGCTAATGGAGAGATCGAGCAATTCGACAGGGAGCTTTCGGGACCGGCAATCTGCATGGTGGACGATTATCCTTACGAGGCCCAAACCTGCAAACTGAATCCCGGGGACTTGATCCTGATAATGACGGATGGTGTTGACGAGGCGATGAACCCGGAGGGTGAACTCTACGGAGTCGAACGCGTGATGGAGGTCGTCAAAAAATCGCCGCCCGAGGCTGAGAAGCTGGGCAAGCTCCTGCTGGAGGATGTTCGCCGCCACGCCAGAGGTTACCCGCAGAGCGACGACATCACCATCATGACCTTCGGCCGTAACCCTTGATGAGTCCGCGAGGCTTAGCGGAGTTGTGACACACGGTGACAGAATGACACCGAGCGCTTACAATAGAGCGGACTTATGAATCGTTCCCACCGAGCACTATGGAGATCTAGATGGCTGATGAACCGGTTCGGCTGACACAGATGGTCGAAGCATCGGGGTGAGCTGCCAAGCTAGGTCCGGGTGACCTATCCAAGGCTCTGGCCAATTTGATGCCTGCCGTCGATCCGAGGCTGCTTGTGGGTCCGGAAACGCTGGACGATGCGGCTGCGCTGAAGGTCTCGGATGACATGGCCATCTGCTTCACCGCCGATTTCATCACTCCGTTGGTGGACGACCCATGGCAATGGGGACGCATCGCGGCGGCCAATTCGATTTCCGACATTTATGCCATGGGTGCCAAGCCGATGGCTGCCTTGAATATCGTGTGCTGGCCCAATTGCTTGCCAGCCGAGTGGCTGGGCAAGCTAATGGAGGGTGGAGCCAGCGCAGCGGCCGATTCAGATTGCCTGGTCGTGGGCGGACATACGGTCGACGACAAAGAGCCCAAGTACGGCATGGCCGTCATCGGCACGGTGCATCCGGATCGGATTCTGCGAAACCGGGGTGCCCGGCCAGGCGATCAGATCTACCTTAGCAAGCCGCTCGGCACGGGCATCATTGCCACCGCGATGAAGGCGGCATTGGCCTCGCAGGACGAGGTCGAGGTGGCAACCGAGAGCATGATGATGCTGAACCGCGCTGCGTCCGAAGCAGCCGTCGCAGCGGGTGCCACGGCGTTGACCGATGTTACCGGGTTCAGTCTGGCCGGTCATTTGAACGAAATGCTCGGTGGCGACCGAGATCTTGGGGCCAGTATTTCGATGGATGCCTTGCCCCTACTGCTTGGCGTTACGCGCCACATGGGCATGGGGATGATTCCGGGCGGAGCGTATCGCAATCGCGATGCCTACCAACAGCGTGTGCAAATGTCCGAAGGTGCCGACGCGACTCTGGAGTTGTTGCTGTACGATCCGCAAACATCGGGAGGGCTGCTGGCCGCCATTCCAAACGAAACGACGGCGCAATTCGAACAAGAGATTGCCGGGCGCGGCATCAAAGCAAGCCGTATTGGCGAATTCGACGACAGCGGGTTGATACGTGTGTCGTAGTGGCGGGACCGTGCAGCGTCGCTGTACCGAGATCCGGTCGTTTAACCCGAAGCCGGAGGAGCCCGCTGAAATGCTAGCGGAAACCAAAGTGGGGTAAGCTTCCAGCTTGCC
>JADHUC010000154.1 GCA_016784735.1 Pirellulaceae bacterium
AGGCACCGAGTTCGTACGCCGCTGGACGATGCACATTCTGCCCAAGGGCTACACGCGATCGCGTGCCTACGGAGGCTATCACGGCACGAAACGAGCCGCCTACCTTGACCGTTGTCGTCAGTTGCTGGGGATCGCGATGGACCATGTCGTCAGCACGGACGATTGTCTGGATGACGCGGAGGCTTCGGAGCCGATCTGTCCCCGTTGCGAAATCGCCATGCAGTGTATCCTCCGGCAGTCCCGCCCGAGTTGGAAGAGGATCTTCGAGCGGGACATCTACGCCGATCCTGCGATCTACTCGCCGATGCATCACATTTGGCAACGCACTCCCTACGCCTACCCCGTCGATGAGTATGATTAGCGACATCAAACCACAGGAGTGGAAGCCCCGCCAACGGAGATGTTGCAGGACTTCCAGCCCCATGAGCAACCAGTACCGGCCAAAGAGAGCCAACACGGATGCCCGCTTCTTGGCGGATCCTGCAACGCCGCATCAAGCGGACACGCCCCAGGTACGTCCCAACCCAAAAGATCGCGTGATCGAATCAAAGGATCGGCCTGCGAATCAGCCTTCTACCACCGAGCCGAGGCTAGTGAGCCAGAGTGAAAGCTTGGCAAGGGTCGCCGAGATTTGGTAGGCTATCCCTCGGACAAGTGGTTCCCAAGATTGGAATCCGCATAAGTCCGGGTGTCCGCTTCCCGGCTCAGTTCAACGCCCAATCTATCCGGAGAGGCCCGGGCGAACGTCTTGGATAATGGCACGAGTCATTCCCCGGGCCTCTCCGGATAGATTGCAATACGTTTTTTAGATTGCAATACGTTTTTTACCGAGAAGCAGAAACGCCCACCCCCAGGAATTGAGAAATCTCCCCGCCTTTCCTTTCGCACGAAACGAAGGAAGCAACGTGAGTGCATTTGCAGCCAAAATGATCCCAACCCACAAGATCCCCTGCCAGGCCTCTTGGAACATGAGTGTCATCTCCCCATCGCGCTAACGAATTGCGATCACGGGGACCGAGAAGTAGAGTTTGAATTCAAAACCGATTGCGCCGAGGTCTCCCGTGCATCGTTTTGTTCGGACTTTACGGTGGATGTGCGATCGACAACCGTGCGACCATCAGATCCCTGGCGTGATTGCAGATCGGCAACAATCCTCTCAAGGTCATAGCCAAACGACGCCGCGTACTCTTCGCGGTACTTTCGTGTTTCGAGGACAATTGGATCATCAAACATTTAATATCTCCTGCGGCGTGCAGATGACAGGCGGAACCAGACCAACCCCATTGAGCACGTCTTCAATTTTACGCCGAAACGCGGGGTTGGCGATATGCTTGCAATTCCAAGTCAACAAATAGTCGATCTTATTCAGAGCGGCGGTCGCGATATGAACGGCATCAACCGCAGCCTTTGCTGGTAATCCTACGTGGCGGATGAGTTCCTGAGCAAGATTCTGAGTCGCAGCATTGATCGCCAACACGGGAATCCCATCCAGAAAGACAAGCCGCTCTTGCGCGGCAACGGGATCTCCGGCAGAGCATTCATCGACAACCGCTTGCGATGCGAAAAGATCAAACCTCGCCCGATGGCCGTTCCACCATTCAAGTGTCATCAGTTGGTTTGCAGCAAAGATGATGTCCGCGCCGGAGCGCGATGCCAAATAGCCAATGACCGAGGTCTCAAGATAAACCGATGCCATGAGCTTTCAGTTTTCTGTCCGAACGACCAAGCTAGCCCGCCGGGAACAGGCCGGCGCCAGCGACGTTGATTTCCGGACACGCTCAACTCGCCGGCCTGTTCCCGGTCGGGTTCAGCGTCTGGTTAGGTGGCCTTAAGGTCAGCTAGAGTGTCCAATGGAACTAATCGACACGACCGCCTTCGTCGTCGTTTGCCTGCGCAATTCTTCGAGAAAGCTCATCGACGAATAGATCGACACGTGAGGTATCCGGGCCCGCCCGTGCGATCGCTATCGCGTCGACGCCCGTTGTGTTCTTGAAAACAGCGTATTCTACCTTTCTCCATGAAGAAAATACTATGAGTAGGGCAAGCCCACCACATACGGCAGCAAGGGTGAAGACCTCCGTACGGTCTGCTTTCGCATGGATCACATCCCGCAGCGGATAAAATGTTGAGTTGATTTCCAGTTGCGGCTCCTGGTGGACTACTTGCAGCTCACCGTTGACCACATCTCGCCCGTCGTAGGCCGGACGCACCGCCGCCACGACGCCGGTAACCGGCTGTTCGTCGTCGACCTGCACCGTCACCTGCCGGCGCAAGAGGCCCTCGGCCTGCTCGGGGTGACTGCGCAGCTCCGCAATGTCCTCGCTATCAAAAACTAGTCCGTAGACGAGAAAAGCCAGTCCTACGACTAGGCAAATCCACCCCAGCAAGAAAACGAAACTAACTCTGCGTCGAACGGTTCGGTACTCTGATTCGAGGTCTTTCAGCGGAAGTGTGACGTTTGCACGTCCTCTCCGCACCGATATGTTGTCCTCCGAAAGCGTGAAGTGCCGTTTCCCGACCCCGGCGAAAACAAAATCTTTGTATTCCATCGCGACCTCCGGTCACATCGTGTGCAGTCGCGCACTGAGGCAAAGGCACCTAACTTCTATTTCTGCCGCCGGAGGGTGCCTTCGCAACTAGTTACGGTGGCGATTCCGGCGGCATAGCACTCCTCAACTTGACCGTCAGTCTACCCGCGCAAGGGCCATGCTGCAAACGTTTTCCGCCGATGATACCTCAATTGAGGCTGCGTGTTATGCGATCCGTGTATCACGCATGCGCTGGCTCTGTGGAGGGGACCACTACGGGGTATGCGTTTTATGACGGCGGTGTTCGGCGGCATAACACGCGGTGACACATTCCCCGTTCGCGAACGCAAGCTGTTCATCTACCCCGGGTTGTAGCGAAGGCTGTTCTCTTCGGCCAGCGCATTATGCAGGGACATCCGGCGGCAGAACGCGCGGCCGATGGTGTAACGATCGGATCTTTAGAGTGACATCCGAACGGCGGGGGCGACTTATGCGGCATGCCTCTAGCGGTAGAACGCGCGTTGGCGAAGCGGGGCAGCGGAAAGGCAACTTGCGGAGCCCTCGTGGCTTGCGTCGATTTTTCCCAGGATGGGCCGCGGCATTATGCGGCGGCCTTCGGCGGCGTAAGACGCCAGCCAATCCGAAAAAAACTTCTCCGGAAGCTTGGCAGGTGGCCTTATGTTTAGGTACTGCACGCAGGTACATATTTCCGCGTGCGGAACCGGGCGGAACGGGGGACCCCTGCCCGTCGCAGAATGTGCCGCTGGCCCGTCCGGTTCCGCGATGAATGAGGAGAACCTGTCATGAGTGAAAGCGGACAGCAGACGGCGGAGAGCAGAGAGTCGAGTGGGAGAAAGCCCAAGTTGCTGGACCAAGTGCGTCATCGTTGGCCGATGGCACAGACATCCGCACCGTGCAAGAGCTGTTGGGCCACAAAGACATCCGCACGACGCAAATCTATACGCACGTGTTGAAGGCAAACGGTCGCGCGGTGAAGAGCCCCGCGGACAAGTTCTGGCAGGCCGCGTTAGAGCGTCGAGAACGGCGGACACAAGGCTAGCGGTCTGTCGGTTTCAAATCTGCCGGTACGATGGCGGTCGAGATTCCGGTCGGCCGCGGAGGGCCAACCTGCGAAACGAGAATTGGCAGACCACAAGCTTGTCGAGACCGCTGGGCCGTACTGCAAACGTGCGGGACAGAATGCAATTCCGTCCCACTTGTGAGTCTTCCACCGCTGGCCTGGGACTCACACCTCGGGGTACTTCCACGGCGACCGGTAGTCGCGGCTGAGCAGTTTGTTTGCTTCGGGATCGTTGGCGATGACCTCTTGTTCGCCGTCCCAACGGACACTGCGGCCCAGCTTCTGCGAGAGCATGCCCAGGAGGCTCATGTTGGTCGAGCGGTATCCGATTTCGATGTCGCAGATCGGCCGTTGGCCGGTTTCAATGCACTTCAGAAAGTCGGCCCAAAGCTCGGGGATGTTCTGCTCGTCGGGCTTGTGCAGTTGCGGCGGTTCGTTGATCGTGGGTTGACTTCCACTGCGCGGATAGAATGTGGTGCCGTCGTTGCGCCAGCCGATGTGCAGCGTGCCTTCGGTGCCGTAGAAGTAGACGCCCAACGGATGCTTTTCGGCGTTGTTGGCCGCGTAGCGACGATGCTCCCACACGGCGGTGAACGAGTCGAAGTCGAACTGGACGACTTGCGTGTCGGGCGCGTCGGTGCTGTCCTGAGTGATGAAGCGGCCGCCCATGGACGAGACGTTTTTGGGATACTTCTCCTCGGTCCACCAGAGGATCTGGTCCATCCAGTGAATGCCCCAGTCGCCCAGCGTTCCGTTGGCATAGTCCAGGAACTGGCGGAAGCCGCGCGGATGGATCGCTCGGCTATAGGGCCGAAGCGGCGCCGGGCCGCACCACATGTCCCAATCGAGTTCCTCCGGCGGGTCTTCGTTGGGCGTCGGCTGGCCGGGACCGCCGCCGGAATGGACGAAGGCGCGAACCATTCCGATCTTGCCGAGGCGGCCTTCCCGCAGGAAGTTCATGCCCCAGATGTTGTGCGGCGATGCGCGCCGGTGCGTGCCTACTTGGACCACGCGTTCGTTGGCGCGAGCCGCATTGACCATCGCCCGGCCTTCCTTGATCGTGTGGCAGATTGGCTTTTCCACGTAGACGTGCGCGCCAGCGTTCACTGCGGCGATGGTGATCAGCGGGTGCCAATGGTCAGGTGTCCCGACGATCGCGATTTCCGGTTTTTCCTTGTCCAGCAAATCGCGGTAGTCTCTGTACTTTTTCGGCGTCTTGCCCGTGAGCTGTTCCACTTCCGTGGCCGACTTGTCCAGATGCCGACGGTCGACGTCACATAATGCGACCACGTCTAACCCACCGGCCTCGATCCCGGTCCGCAGAATGTTCATCCCCCACCAACCGCTGCCGATCAAGGCGGTTCGGAGTGTCTTGTTTTTGTCGGCGCCATGCACAGCCGGTGCCGCCAGGGCGACGCTTGCTGCGGCGGAAGAGGCAAGGAAGTTTCGTCGCGTCACGGTCATGGTTGTTTTCTCCGTTCGAAGCTCGTAGAAGAGACACCGCCAGTCGACCATTCTTCATTCTCCTGCGACGCGTGAAAAGTACCGTGGGTAAAAGGGCCACGATTCGGATTCAGAAAAAACCGCGGAGAATCAGGTTTTTTTGTTGATAGCAGCGCACTCGCCTGCCACAATGATGCCCGACGAATGTGGGCCATGCGAACCGTGCATGAGGCAGGTCCGATACAGCCCCGGTGACGTATCTGTTCCTGGCAAAAGGTGTGAGAGGAGATGACCATGAGATGTTTTGGAGTGAAGGCCATTGTCGCTTGTTGCGTGTTGTCGTTGGTAGCATTGACGCACACGCTCGGCGGGTCTGCCGCAGAGCAAGAAAACGCTGAAAGCCCTGCTCCCAAGACGATGGGCAAGAAACGCGCGCAGAAGCCGAAAACCGCGCCGAAGAAAGCGGGAGGCCGACTGCCTCGCTATTACGGTCAGATCGGACTGAGCGATGAACAGCGTGGAAAGGTCTATGAGGTTCAGCGTACGTATCGCGAACAGATCGAGGAGTTGCGCAAACAACTCAAGGCGATCGAGGCCAAACAGAAGGAAGAAATCAGCGAGGTCTTGACCGAGGAGCAGAAGGCGAAGCTGGCGGAATTGATTGGCGAACCCAAGAAGAAGCGATCCCCACCGTCGAAGAAGAAGAAAAGCGGGACGTAAGTACCTCACCACAAGTTTTCGGAGATTGGACCGGTGACAGAAACCCGGTTTTTGCGAAAAACCGGGTTTCTATTCCGCGCGGAAACTTCTCCGTGGGTACTTAGCACGGACAACTCATTCACCCGATCGGGGTTCCTTGGTGAGCAGGCCGTTCCAGCCGTCTTCCCCTTCGACCGGCGTGGGGCCACGGAATTCCACGCCACCAAGTCGTTTTTCTGGAGACAGTGGCGGGCCGGCAATTGTCGCGGCCAATTTCTGGCCGGCGCGATCGGCGGAGCCCAGATCGGTCGCGGCCAGGTTGGACGAGTGTTCCTCTTGGTACAAGTGCAAAGTGCGCGTGGGGAAGGCGAACGAGACGCCCAGGGCTTCGGCCAACTTGATGATGTCGAGGAACAAACGGTGCTTTTCCCGCAACTCCACCGACCAGTCCGGGCATTCGACAAAGCAGTACAGCATGATGTCCAGCGAATTGTCACTGAATCCGTTTAGGTAGACGTGGTAGTAGTCCTTGCGCGTGTAGGGATGACGGCGAAGTAACTCGCGAACGCCTTCGCAGAACGCATCAATCTGGTCGGGGGTGGTATCGTACTGGACGCCCAGCGTCGCGGTGATTCGCCGGTACGTGCGCTGGCCCATGTTGTCCACGATTGCCGTGGTCAGCCGGCTGTTGGGAAGGGTGACTAGCGAATTGTAGAAAGTGCGAACGCGCGAACTGCGGAAGCCCACCGATTCCACGGTGCCTTCGACGCCTTCGGTTTTGATCCAGTCGCCGATTTCAAAGGGCCGGTCCGTCAATACGGTCACTGAGCCGAATAAGTTGGAGATGGCGTCCTTGGACGCGAAGGCAATTGCAGCGCCGCCAATACCGAGCCCGCCGAGCAGGCCGGCAATTGGAATATTCAAGGTCTGAGCGCAGGTGATCGCGCCGATACACACAACGAACACTTTCAGCGATTTGGTTATCAGCGGGATTAGTAGGTCATCGAACTTGGTATCTGTGCCCAACGCCTTCTTGGCCAGGAATGCCGCGATCAGGTCGATCAACAGGAAGGCCGTCCAAACGCCGGCGACGATGGCAAACACCTTCAGACCGTATAACAAAACCGTCTGGACAACTTCTGGCAATCCCAGCAGCTCTGTGCCGGCGTACCAAACCAGCGCTTGCGTGAGCAGGCCAAGTGGCCTCCACAGTTTCCATTCGGCCGTTTCGACTCGCCTGTCGCCCACCAGCTTGAACCACGTCTTGGTGAGACTGCGGAGTATCCATCGGACCAGCCGGTCGGCCAGGAAGCCCAGGAATATCAATGCCAGCAGGCAGACCCACTGGTAGTCGTATAGGAGAAAGTGTTTCTGCTTTCGAAAACCTTCAGGGAACAGCAATCCGAGGTCCGGCGTTTTAACATCCGTCCCCGTCTTGCCCGCGTTCTCTACGTCCCCGCCGCCGTCTTCGCCGACACCGCCCTGCGCGCTGGAGTCGTCCGGTGGAGTTGCCTCGGTGTTTTCTGGGCCGTCGACTAACTGGGCGATGCTCTGGGACAGAAAGACTGGCGAGACGAGCAAGCTGAGTGCTAGCGCACACGCCGCACATCGAACATAAGCAGACATTTGGCACCTCCAGAAAGGCAGGACCGAACCATAGTGCGCAAGTTTGGCAGACGCCACTGTCTGTGAAAAGGTCGATTCGAGGTCTGTAGTAGGTCGGGCGACTGATTGTGGGGAAACGCTCCGTACCACAACCAGATGGGACCTTGGTGTCTCCACATCGAAAGTGAATCGGTGGTGTTGCGAAGAGTGGGGAATTGGCAGGGGAATGGGGGCAGGGGAATGAAGATAGGAGGTGGGGCTCCGGCCGAGATACGCAGCCGGAACTTTTCCGTGTCGCCAGCGTCAAAGATTTGGTAGATCTACCCCTCGTCTGGGTACCTCTGAAGGGTGTCCTCGAACCATCAGTTTGCGCCAAGAATTCCAACTGTAGCGGTCGTGACGCTGATGCGGGCTGGCGAGTCGCAATAGCCGCTTTCAACTGGCGAGACTAGGGAAAAGGGTGAATCTGGGCATGGCTTCCGTACGATCTGGAAGGATGTGTCAATCAGTATATTTAGAAAATATAGAACGACTCCCGTTTTCGATACCACCGAATGCCATGAGAATAGGACAACATCACCCTGGTCGAGCCGGGAACGCCCGTCGATCGAATCGTTCGACACACCGTCGTCGGTCCGCAGCGGGCCGCAGAGCACGGTGTAGTCGACTGCTGTTCGAGCAACTCGAATCGCGAACGCTCCTGGCCGCCGATTTGCTGTCGGATACCGAATTGCTGCAAGACGACGTAGTCGAGTCCGATCCTGCGCCCGAGATTGCCGAATTGGCCGGCGTTGGCCAGGAAACCGCGATTCTCTCCGCCGAAGGCGAGGGGGAGGGCGAAAATGGCGACGCACGAGATCTGCGGGCGTTCGCGGAACTCTTGTTCCTGAATGACGTGACGTTCTACGGATCTGACTGGTGTCCCAACTGCGTCGCACTGAAGAAGTCGTTCGAGGACGGCGCTCAGTCTCTCAGGTACGTCGATCTCTTTAATCCAGATGACACACGAAACGATATTCTCCCAGAGCTAAAGTGGCAGCCGGCGATGTCGTTTCCGGACGGTAATGGTGGAACGACACTGATAGACGATCAGGAGCGATTGACCCTGGAGAGGATTTCCGCGCTGACCGGTATACCTATCCCGCTGTCGAGTACCCCTTGGCTAAAACCGATCGACGCACCGCAAACGGTCCTCTCTGGCTCGCCTTTCCACATTCCGCTCGATGCATATGATCCCAACGGCGATCCGTTGAGCTATGACATAACTGTTAGAGACGCAGACGGCAATCTAACAGATCTGGTGACCGCCGAAGTGCTTGAGAACAATCGTAGTATGAAAATAGGTCTCCTGAGTCGCCCCAGCAACGAGCCGGGCGTCCCTGGAGTCTCCCCTGCTTTTCATACGTATTACCTGGGCGAAATGGTATTCGAACTATTTGAACAAAGGGCACCTGATCCAACCGGTCGTGTGATCGAGTTGGTCGAATCGGGCCACTACGATGACCGTTACATGTGGAGGTTGGAACGCGGATTTGTATCCCAGTTTGGTGGGGACACTCCCACAAGCGGTGGGCATTCAAGTCTGGGCGTCTTTGACGACCAATTTCACGTTGATCTTCAGCACAACCGTGATGGGATACTGTCCTACGCCAAGAACATCGATGACAGCAATGACGCGGAGTTCTTTCTAACACTTGATGAGACAAGATGGCTAGATTTTAACCACTCCATTTTTGGACAGATGGTAGAGGGATTCGAGCTGATAGAAATTATCGAGGAAGAGCCCGTCTTCGTTGCGCATCCTGACGGCGACGAGAACCCTAACAACGACTTTCACAACCCGGAGTATCCAAAGCAGATTGGAGCGATAGAGGTCTTCCCGGACACAGAGAATGGCGTGGCGATGCTGAAGGCGCATCCCGATGCAATCGATCAGACTTTCACGCTAACCGTGACTGCGACGGACGGAGTACACACATCGCCTCCCATTAATATCCATGTGGAGGTGAAGGACGACATCCCGGAATTCGGTGGCGCAAACGGAGCCCCATTCCTTGAAGAGATCGGTGCCGTGGTCACACCTCGTAACACTTGGGTGGACATCCAGTTATCCAGTATTGATGTCGAAGGAGATCCCGTTAAATACGGTGCACAGATTATTGGCGATGTCCCCTACACGGGTCAGCTCGATAGTGAAACAGGCTTGGTTACTATTACTCCGCCGGATGACTTTGTCGGCGAGTTGGAAATCCGCGTAGGTGTTGGCGCGCTGAATGGGCCTGATCCCTTTGATCCGCTTTTTCCAAATGCCCCGCGTGACACTCAAGATGTGACGATCACCGTGCTTGGCCCGCCGTCTATCGACCTGCTGCCAGCATCGGATTCGAACGTAGACAATGACAACGTCACAAGCGCCACGAATCTGACAGTCGAGGTGTCCGACGTGGTGTCTGGCGCGCAGGTGGAAGTTCTCGATGGCAATACGGTAATCGGGCAAGGCACGGCGAATAGCAACATCAACGTCAACACGGGCGGCCTGGGCGACGGTGTGCACACACTGACTGCGCGCCAGACGCTCGCCGACGTCTCAAGCGAGCGGTCCGCCGGTTTGCAGGTCACGGTGGACACGCAGGCACCAGCCGCGTTCACGTCGACTGCGCCGACCAAGGCCACCGTGGGCGTCGCATTGGAGTACGATGCGGCGAACCCTGAAGAAGGTGCGCCGGGTCTCTATTCGCTGGTGGGAGCCCCGGACGGTGTTTTGATCCACGCTGACACGGGCGTGATGACCTGGACACCCGCACAGGGCCAAGTGGGTACGCATAACTTCCAGGTCGTGGCCACTGACCTCGCGGGCAACTCGACACCACAGAACATTTCGATCGAGGTCTTTGTACCAAGAGTCCGCATTCGCTTGAGTGCTGCGGATTTGCTGGGCAACCGAATCACGCACATCCAGCCGGGATCGGACTTCCTCCTGCAAGGTATCCTGAAAGATGTGCGTCCTAGCAAGATAGCGGATGGTGTCTTTGCCGCTTACATGGACATTGCGTACAACGCATCGCTCGTTTCTTCCCGCGCCGACGGGCCCGGGGATGTCACGTTTGGTGACGATTACCCCAATGACAAATCCGGGGACTTCGCGACGGCTGGGTTGATCGACGAGATTGGCTCTTTCAGCTCAAGCATTTCCGAACCGCTGGGCTCAACGGAACGCGTGCAATTTAGTATCCCCATGACGGCCACGACTGTGGGCGAAGCAAGTTTCACGCTCGATTCGGCCGAGGGGCTCGGCCATGATGTTCTGGTGTACAGAACCGGCACGGTCGATGAATCGGAATTGGTCGTTCCGCCGGAAGAAGTCGTCTATCTGGGTACGACGTTGGTGATTGGCGATGGTCTCATCGCCCGCGACGACATCTTCAACGTCAACGAGGATAGCTCGGACGTCGCCTTGGACGTGATCAACAATCCAGAAGGCAAAGACGAGAATCCACAAGGCGGGGAGATAATTATCATCTCGGTTGGTGACACCAGCAATGATGGCAAAGTGACCATTTCTGCCGGAAAAACCCTGAGCTACACGGCTGCATCTGATGTTTTCGGCGAGGACAAATTCACTTACACGATCAGCAATGGCCAGTCGACAAGCACGGCAACGGTCACGGTGCAAATATCCCCAAAAAACGATGATCCCACCGCGGTGGATGACACGGCCACGGTTGACCAGGACAGCCAGGATAACCCGCTTTTCGTTTTGGGCAACGATACGATCGCTCCAGATGAGGGCGAGACATTGAAGGTGATGGGCGTCGATCCCAGCAAGGGCGGGAAGGTGAGGATCGCTTCCAACGGCACGCACCTCGTGTACGCGCCGCTTGCCGGCTTCGTTGGGCAGGAGATCATCAATTACACCATCAGCGATGGCACAACCACTGCGAATGCGAAGGTCACCGTGACGGTGGAAGAAGGAAGCAAGCCCACCGCTGGTGACGACGAGGCTACCGTGGCCGAGGATTCGGGGGTCAACGTCATTAACGTGTTGGCCAACGACTCGCCCGCCGAAGACGATCGGGCGTTGCGCGTCACCAACGTTACTCAGCCACTCACCGACGGGACCGTCTCGATCGGAGGCGGGGGCGCAAATGTTCTGTACACACCGGAGGCTGATTTCTCTGGCACTCACAAGTTCACCTATACGGTGGCCGAGACCGACGGTGGAGAGTCTATCGCTACCGTCACGGTGACGGTCAGCGGTCGGAACGATCCGCCGGTGGCGAACAACGACGAATTGAACGTAACAAAGAACTCGCAGAATAACCGCCTTGAAGTTTTGGCCAATGACACGGATCAGCCGGATACGGGAGAAACGTTCAGGATCACCGACGTGACGCTGGATTCCGTAGACCAGGGCAGCGAGTGGTCGATTTCCGAGGACGGCCAGAGCCTCCAGTACTCGCCGGCCACCGATTTCGTGGGGCAGGAAACGCTTGCCTACACCGTCAACGACAGAGACGACGGCAGCGGCTTGACAGACCAGGCGACCGTGACCGTGAACGTCGCGGAATCGACCGTTAGCGGACGGATCATTACGGTGGGCACGCAGACACCGATCCGAGGCCTTCAACTGAGCTTGAATCGTACGGACGGTCAGAACGGACCAGCCGACACGTCGGACGAGACCAGACCAGATGGTTCTGTTGAGTTTGCAGTAACGCCCGGCGCGTACATGGTCACGGCCGATCCGCCCTTCCTGACGCCGATCGAAACGGAGGTGCAAGTCGAATCGGGCGGCAACGCAGTATTTGCTCTGCCAACGGTTGGACGGGAAGCCCGTTTCATCGGCATTGCCGACTTCCGAGCGGACGCGCCGGGGCAGTCGTTGCTTTCGCCGCAAAACGCCATCTTGGCCGCGGTGACTCCGGGCGGTGCGCAAGTCGCCGGCGAAGGCGAGCACGACTCGGGCCAGAATCTCGGTGAGCAGCACTGGTATTCTGTCGAAGCTGGTTGGGGTGACTACCTGGATGTCGAAGTGCAATTGTCCGAGGACTTGAGCCAGATCACTCTCATCGCAACTGCTGCCGACGGGCAAAAGGACACTGTGACGATCTCCGCCGCCGACGCCCAATTGGTCAAGTTCTTGGGTCGCGAAGGCGAGGCACACCTGATCCGCATCACGGTCGACCCCGCCTCGTTGGATTGGCAGCAAGACTGCACGGACGAATCGGGCACCTGCAGCATTGAGGGAGAAGGTGAGGCCGCCGAGACGACGGTCGCGACGCCGAACCAACTCGCATTGGCCACTACGCCAATCGACGTCACGCCGACTGACGCAGCATCGGATGCCCCGCCGTTCGTCGAACAGGACGCCGAAGGCGAATCGACTGCGGCTGCCGAGCCAACCGTCACTACGCCTGTGATTTCCGTTACTGAACCAGTGTCTGTCCAAACGTCTGACCTTGGGATCAGTGAAACGGTCACGGAAACGGCCGAGTCACTCGATTTGCCAACCCTCGCAGACCCGGGCCTGGGAGCTGTCGACACTCCAGGCGACTCGACGGTCGTTCAAGCCGACGACGGAGCCCCTTCGGCCGAGGAGCTAACGACGACGGATGCAGTCGACGAAGTGTTGACCGAGACTGCACACGGGATCGAAAGCATGGAACGCGACTTAGTCCTGATCGCGTCCCAGTCAGAGGCCGACGATTTCGCCCAGGCGGTCGATTGGCTGCTGGCAAGCGACCTGGGCTAGCGACCCCGGTCAGGAGTGAATGACGGGATCGGGTGTCGGGTGTCGGGTTGGGAGGTTCGGGGCAGTGCGTCCATCCAGGGGTAGGCCCGCGAGACAAGTCTTCAGATTCGGCCTGAATCGCGCGCCGTCCATGGGAGTCCCTCCTCTGACGATCCAGACTCATGCTCGGCCAGCCGCCAAGTTTCCTCTTCCCTGGCACCTGAAACCCGACACCCGACACCCACCTCCTCAATCCTTCAGGTGATGCACGCTTGAGCGGAAGTACTTCCGTCGTCGCGCCGCGACTCGGCTGTCGTCCTTCTCCTGCTGGGCTTTCAAGTCTCGCAGGTTGGCGATCGTGAAGCGACACTTGAGCTGCTCGATGCGGAATCGTATGTACGCTGCGTGCTCCTCGGGCAGCACGCCAAGCAGGTAGCTACCCAATTCCTCGCGCGAAGGGATGCCAATTTGGTTGCGACGCCAGATTTCGGCCAGCGTATGGAAACCGGAATCCCGGCGAGAATTGATCTTTGTCAGCCGTTCGAGTAGCTCGGGGCGACTGCGGATTTCTCGCTCGATCTCCGCCATGCGCTCTACGTCCAACGCCTCGTCCAGGTACGCTTCCAGTTCGGCTTGCGTGAAATCTTCGCTCATGATCTGTAAACTCAAAGAGGAGATGACTCCTTCCAATTCTAGCTGGAGTACGTCGCAGTCACAAGGAAACTCCCGCGCAACTTGCCGGGGCGTACGGACCCGCCTAGAATACCGCGTTCTTGAGAGGTTCGATGTGTATGAATCCATCTACTGATCTCAGCTTCGAGTTTGCCATCGCCACCCGAATCGTGTTTGGGGCTGGTTGCCTTAATCGACTCGGAGCCCTGGCCGCGGAGTACGGCGGTCGGCGCGTGTTGCTGGTGACTGATCCTGGTATCGTACGCGCCGGACACGCTGCGCGGGCCGAGGACTCGCTAAAGTCCGCAGGGCTCACAGTCTTCGTATTCGACCGAGTTGTTGAGAATCCGACGACTCGCGTTGTCGACGAATGCGTTTCTTGGGCACGCGAGTGCAAGGCCGATTTCTTGGTAGGGTTGGGTGGCGGCAGCAGTATGGACGCTGCCAAAGGGTGTAATTTTGTCCTCACCGGCGGTGGTAAGATGGAGGATTATTGGGGCGTGGGCAAGGCCACTCGACCCATGCTGCCTCTGATTGCCGTCCCGACCACTGCGGGCACGGGCAGTGAATGCCAGTCGTTTGCGCTGATCTCGCAGGAAGAAACTCATGTGAAAATGGCGTGCGGAGATCCCAAAGCCGCCGCGAAAGTGGCGATCCTCGATCCCGAACTCACACTCACGCAACCCGATCCCATCGCGGCTGCAACCGGTATGGACGCTTTGTCGCATGCGGTCGAGACGGCTGTGACCAACAAGCGTACCCCGCTTTCGCAGATGCTGTCGCGCGAAGCATTCCGCCTGTGCAACCGTGGGTTCCAGGGCGTCTTCTCGAACGCCGAAAACCTCGAGGCTCGCGGCCAGATGCTCTTGGGCGCGGCGTTGGCCGGGGCGGCAATCGAAAACAGTATGCTGGGGGCGGCTCACGCAGCATCCAATCCCCTGACAGCGCAGTTCGACGTGATTCATGGCCAATCTGTCGGCCTGATGCTGCCGCCTGTCGTCCGATTCAACGGCGCGGATTTGCATGCCCGTACGATCTACCACGAGTTCGCCGTCGAGGCGGGCCGCGCGACCGACGACCACGATCCTGAATGGTCTGTGTGCGCACTGGCGGAGTATCTGGAGGAGTACCGAGATCTGGCCCAGCTTCCCGGCTCGCTCGCAGAAATGAACATCCACGAACCCGACCTGGAATCGCTGGCGGAGCATGCTGCCGGACAATGGACCGCCAATTTCAATCCCCTTCCTGTGACATCCGACGACTTCCTGCGGTTGTACCGGAGTGTGTTGGGTAGCTGACAAGAAGGGTATGCCATCCATGGAAACGACCATCGAAATAGGCCAGGCGGACCACGGCAAGACGAAGGTGGGTAACTACTTCGTCGCGAACTATCCTCCGTTTTCGTTCTGGGAACCGAAACGGCGGCACGAAGCGTACGAAGCGCTCGACAGGCCGCCAGATCCCGATTCGCCATTGGGCCTGTACGTACACATACCGTTTTGTCGCAAACGATGTCATTTCTGCTATTTTCGCGTCTATACGGGACGCGATGCCAAGCGTGACCGCGTTTCGACTTATGTCGATTCCGTTCTGCGAGAATTGCAGATGTACGCGGACAAGCCGTTGATCAACGGCCGTCGGCCCCGGTATGTGTACTTCGGCGGAGGAACTCCGTCCTTTCTGCCTCCAGAACAACTCGGGCGACTCGCCGACGAGATGAAGCGGCTGATGCCGTGGGACGAGGCGGAGGAAGTGACATTTGAGTGCGAACCGGGGACTCTCACTGAGGAAAAGCTCCGCGTCCTTCACTCGGCAGGCATTACGCGTCTGAGCCTGGGTGTCGAGAACTTCGACGACGCGGTTCTTCGCAGCAACGGACGCGCCCACCTTAGCAAGGAGATACACGCTGCCTACGACTATGCACGGTCCATTGGTTTCAAGCAGATCAACGTGGACCTGATCGCCGGCATGTTGAACGAAACGGACGAGAACTGGGAAGCCTGCATTGCGAAGGCAATCGAGTTGGCTCCTGATTGCTTGACCATCTACCAGATGGAGATTCCGTACAACACGACAATCTATCAGGATATGCAGGAGCGCGGCGAGGTCACGGCCCCCGTGGCTGACTGGGCGACGAAACGTCGCTGGGTCCGGTATGCTTTCGAGGAGTTGGAGAAAGCCGGCTATACGGTCACCAGCACCTGCACCGCAGTTAAAGATCCCGACGCTTACCGATTTCTGTATCGTGACTACCTTTGGCGAGGCGCGGACATGGTCTCGCTGGGCGTGTCGTCTTTCGGGCACTTTGCCGGGACTCACTATCAGAACGAGAAGGACTTCGGACCCTACGTCAAGCGGGTCGCGCAGGACGAGCTGCCAATCCACCGGGCGCTGGCCACGACCCCAGACGAAAGGCTGATTCGCGAGATGATTCTGCAGCTCAAACTAGGCGAGCTGGATCTCGGGTATTTTCGTGGAAAATTCGGAACGGACGTTCTGACGAAGTTTGCCGAACCGTTCGAGAATCTCCGCGCGGCTGGCCATTTGGCCGTGCAAGGCGAGCGCGTGGTGCTGACCCGCGAGAGCTTGCTGATGGTGGACGAGTTTCTGCACGAGTTTTTCCTGCCTCAACATCGTGATGCGCGATACACCTGAGATGGTTCAGTTCCTAACGACATGCCCCAAGATCCTTGGGCTATTGGAGGGCTTCTATCGGACGATGCCAGCGCATCCGCCGTTGGATGTCGTGGTCGTCGAACCGTCGGTATTGCCCGACCCGCAACGTCGCCTGCTTGTCCACGACAACGACATGACCTCGACGCTTACCGGGCATCATCGCGAAAAGATCGTCCTGCGAGTGTTGCAACAGACATCGGCAAACGGTTCGCTGTCGCGGCACATCGTCCTGGAGAGCGCCGTCAGTCGTGAACCAGTGGAATACGGGGCAAGCAGCATAGGTCTGGACATTCTGGATGATCGCGTACGGAGCGACGTCATCGAAGGCAAGAAACCGCTTGGCGGGATATTGAACGAACATGGCGTGGCATACAGCAATTGCCCCGGTGCGTTCTTCAAGGTTCGTTCAAACGACTTGATGAACAGACTGTTTGGGTTGGACGAATCCAATTGGTTATACGGACGGTGCAATTGCCTGACCGACAGCATTGGGCGCGCAATTGCCGAAGTTGTCGAGATCCTGCCACCACATGCCGAGACTTAGTCCCTTGAGTTTTCCACATCGAGATTAGGTCGTGGATGTTGCGGAAGAATGCAGAAGGGCAGGGGAATGGGGGCAGGGGAATGTCTTACTAAGCTATTCCCTTGCCCCCATTCCCCTGCCCCACTCGCGATAGCGTTGGTGACAATTGACGCAAGGCGGACGAATCGTGACGAGGCTGGAAAAACACGAAATTGTGATCGTCGGCGGCGGTCCTGCCGGCTCGACTGCGGCTGCGGTGTTGGCCGAGCAGGGACGCGACGTGTTGGTCCTCGAAAAGGAAGAGTTCCCGCGATATCACGTCGGCGAATCGCTCCTGCCGTTCTGCTACTTTCCGCTGGAGCGGATCGGCATGATCGAACGCATGAAGGCATCGCACTTTCCGCGAAAACACGCCGTCCAATTCGTGACCATGGAGGGTAAAATCTCCGCTCCATTCTACTTCTTCCAGCACATGGATCACGAGGCCGCAACAACGTGGCAGGTGTTGCGGTCCGAGTTTGATCAGATGCTGCTGGACAACGCCCGCGAAAAAGGGGCGAAGGTTCGTTACCAGACCGAGGCGATTGACCTGTTGCGGGATGGCAGTCAAGTTGCTGGCGTGCGGACGAAGATCAAGGACGGAAGCAAGCTGGACGTGCGCGCCCGGGTCACAATTGACGCCAGCGGCAGGTCTGCCCTCTCGATCACCAGGAACAATTGGCGAAAGTGGGATCCGCAACTGAACAAGGTTGCGATTTGGACCTATTTTCGAGGAGCAAAACGCGACGCTGGACTGGACGAGGGTTCGACCACGATCGCTTACCTACCGGAAAAAGGCTGGTTCTGGTACATCCCGCTGCCGGACGACACGGTGAGCGTCGGCATCGTGGGCGAACGAGAGTACTTCTTTGGATCGGGCGACGACTTGCCGACGATCTTCTGCCGCGAGATTGGGAACAATCCTTGGATCGCGGATCACTTGGCGTCCGGCGAGCAGTTCGGTAAGTACTTTGCCACGAAGGAATTCTCGTACCGATCCGAGTATTGTGGCGAAGAAGGACTCGTTCTGATCGGGGACGCCTTCGCCTTCCTGGATCCAGTGTTTTCTTCTGGAGTGTATTTGGCACTGCGCAGTGGCGAATTGGCCGCCGACGCCGTGGATCGCGCCGTCCGAATGGGAGACGTCTCGGCATCACAGTTCGAGGGCTATGCCGAGCGGCTTTCGCGCGAAATCGAGGCCATGCGAAAGCTGGTGTACGGTTTCTACGACACGGCTTTCAGCTTTGGCAAGTTGATCAAGCGACATCCCGATGTCCGCGGCGACCTGACCGATTGTCTGATTGGCAATTTGGACAGAGATTTCAGCAAGCTGTTCGATGCTGTGGCAGAGATGGCGGCGGTGCCGCCGCCGCTTCCCTACGGCAGGGCGAGGCTTGCGTGTTGAAGGCGTGGCGTTGACTCCGAAACGAATTCACGCCTCGTTCGTTTCGTCCGAATCGGCAACACCCGATTGATCTTGCTGCCGGTTTCACGTTCATCGTCTCCCTAAATGTGATGGACGCCTCTTGCCTCTGGCGCGAGGGAGATGAATCCAACGAATCTAAGGAGACGACGAATGGCTTTCTGGTGCTCCTGTGGTGTATAAGTCGTGTTCTGGAAACAACTTAAGAGCGGCTGTCGACGGCAGTTTCTCGTTTCATCGTGTCAAGCATCAGCGACAGCCTTCACCGCAGTGGTATCTACTCTGCCTACAGCGTGAGCGTGTTAACTGGACTCATGAAATGCGGCTGATGTGTTCAGAGCAACGAAGATCGGGGATACGACTAGCGTAATGGTTCCCGCCAAGTTGCGGCCATCCTTCCTCTCTCGGCCCTGGAAAGAGAAGAGACCAGACCATGATTGATTTCGTTCTGCAACGGACCGCGCTCCCAGCAATCCTACTGCTGGTAGGCATGTTTAGCACGGCAACTGGTGCGGATTGGGCGTCCTGGAGGGGACCTGCCCACAACGGGGTTTCCCTGGAAACCAACCTGCCGTCCTCGGCCAATGAGATCTTGTGGCGGGCGCCGTACGGTGGGCGCAGTACGCCGGTCATTGTCGGCGGGCGAATCTTTGCGATCAATCTTGCAGGCGAAGGCGTGACGGAACAGGAACGTGTCCTTGCTTTGGATCTGGAGACGGGCAAGCGACTGTGGGAGCACCGCTTCAATGTGTTTCACACAGACATCCCCAACTCTCGCGTCGGTTGGGCGAACGTCGTCGCTGATCCGGAAACGGGCTACGTGTATGCCCATGGCGTTCAGGGCATGTTCTTCTGCTTCGACCGCGACGGTTCCGTGCTCTGGTCATACTCGTTGACCGAGACCGTCGGACGAATCTCCGGTTATGGTGGGCGGACGCACACACCGATTATCGACGAAGACCGCGTGATCATCAGTTTCCTGAATTCAAGCTACGGGGCACAGGCGAAGGGAACCCATCGCTACCTCGCCATGGACAAGCGGACCGGCGAGATGTTGTGGTGGAGCGCGCCGGGCGGTGCACCGCAGGATACGAGCTATTCCGTGCCAGTGGTCGCAGTCGTTGACGGCCAACGATTGCTTGTCGCTGGCAATGCCGATGGCGGAATCTACGCGATGCAAGCGCGCACAGGTAAGAAGATCTGGAGTTTTCGATTGAGCGAGCGAGGAATCAACTCGTCCGTGGTTGTCGAGGGACATCGCGTATACGCCACGCACAGCGAAGAGAACCACGATTCGACCGCCATGGGCCGCGTCGTGTGTATCGACGCCCGAGGCACTGGCGACGTGACGACAACACACGAGCTTTGGCGACAAGATGGAGTAGCCGCCGGATACACCTCGCCCTTGTTGCACGACAATCGATTGTATGTGGTCAACAATTTCGGCGTGCTGTTCTGCTTTGACGCCCTGTCTGGAGAAGACGTTTGGCGGCACACGGTGGGTCGTGTGGGTAAGGGGTCGCCGGTTTGGGCAGACGGCAAAATCTATGTCCCCATGGTCAACGGCAACTTTGTGATTCTGCAAGATGCCGGCGGCGAATGCCGGCACTTGGATTCGCTTACATTCGAATCGAAATCGGGCACAGTGGCCGAGTTGTTCGGATCACCGGCTGTCGCCGATGGACGCGTTGTCTTCTTTGCTACGGATGAGGTCGTCTGCTTGGGTCGGAAAGATGCTAAGCGTCAACAGGTCAAGCCTCCGGTCGAAGCAGAGGAAACGCCAGTCGATCCGAACGCTAAGACGGCTTTGATTCACGTGCGGCCCTGTGAAGTCCTTATGGAGCCGGGCAAGAGTATTCAGTTTCGCGTCGCCTCGTTTGACGACGGCGGACGCTCGCTGGATCCGGTCGAAGTTAAATGGTCCTATTCGGGGTCAGAGGGTTCGATTGACGACGCGGGTCGATTCACGGCCGGAGAGCTGAAAGGAGGCATCGGAACGGTCACGGCTCGGTGTGGTGAGCTGAACGCTTCAGCGCGTGTGCGAATGGTATCGGCCCAGCCAATTGTCGAAGACTTCGAAGCGTACGAAGACGGGGACCTATTGAACTGGTGGATCGGGGTCTCGAAGGCGAAACATGACATTGTGACGGTAGAAGGTTCGAAGGTACTGAAGAAGCTGGCCGACAGTCGAGGTCCGAAATTCAATCGTTCGCGGGTCTATATTACGCCGCCGCTGAAGACCGGTTACACGGTGCAAGCCGATGTGAGAGGCGAGCAAGTCAAACGGCGTCGTGGCGATGTTGGGTTGATCAATGCCCGATATCGCCTGGAGATGTACGGAAGAGTCAAACGGCTGCGCGTCGTGTCCTGGGTGCCAGGCCCGCGTTTCGAGGAGCGTGTTGAATACGCGTGGGATCCTGACCGCTGGTACACAGTCAAGTTCCGAGTGGATTTGGAGGACAACCAAGCCCGCGTGCGTGTAAAGGTTTGGCCGCGTGACGAGGCGGAGCCGGAGTCTTGGATGTTAGATGCCTTGGACCCGCAACCGAACCTTGAGGGCTCGGCCGGCCTGTACGCTTACTCGATGGCACCGGTCTACTACGACAACGTCCGCGTCTACCGCTGACACGTCAGAAGTGGATCCACCAAAACATACCAAACCGAAAGTGCAATGATCATGACAAACCGAAACGTAGTGCTGCTGGCCACGTGTGCGGCGATCGTAGCCATCGCCAGTGGCTATCTGAAGGCCGACGACTGGATCATGTGGGGCGGCGACGGTGACCGCAACATGGTCAACACTGTGGAGAAAGGGATTCCGACGTCCTGGGATATCGAGACGGGTCGCAACGTCAAGTGGCAGGCGCAACTGGGATCACAGTCGTACGGCAACCCCGTGATCGCACACGGCAAAGTGCTGATCGGCACCAACAACCAAGCCGAGCGTCAGCCGAAGTCTACGGGCGACAAGGGCGTGATCATGTGCTTCCGCGAGAAGGACGGGAAGTTCCTCTGGCAGGTGACTCACGACAAGCTGCCTGCAGGCCGGGTGAACGATTGGCCGCGTCAGGGCATCTGTTCGTCGCCTGCTGTGGACGGCGACCGGTTCTATTACGTCAGCAATCGTTGTGAACTGGTGTGTGCGGACTTGGAGGGATTCCTCGACGGCGAAAACGACGGCCCGTTCACCGACGAGAAGCTGACGGACGAGATCGACGGAGACATCGTCTGGAAGCTCGATATGATGGACGAACTTGGGGTATTTCCTCATAACCTGGCTACCAGTTCGGCCACGTTTGACGAGCAGCTAGTCTATCTTTGCACGGGCAACGGCGTCGACGAAGGCCATATCGTCTTGCCCGACCCGTTCGCGCCAAGCTTCATCGCCGTGGATAAGCAGACTGGCGAGGTTGTGTGGGAAAACGCCGATCCGGGGGAAGACGTCTTGCATGGCCAGTGGTCCAGTCCGGCGTTAGGCACGATTGGCGGCGTCCGGCAAGCTGTGTTCCCTGGTGGCGACGGGCGGCTGTATGCGTTCGCTCCCAGCGATGGCGAGTTGCTCTGGTCGTTCCAGTGCAATCCGGAAGAATCCGTGTGGAAACTCGGTGGCCACGGGACGCGAAACAATATCATTGCCACGCCTGTCATCCACGAGGACAGAATCTACATATCGGTAGGCCAGGACCCCGAGCACGGCGAAGGGCCCGGGCATCTGTATGCCGTCGACGCTACGAAGCGGGGAGACATCACCAAGACAGGGGCAATCTGGCACAACGACGAGGTGCAGAGGTCGCTGAGCACTGCTGCCGTTCATGACGGCGTTTTCTACTTCTGCGATCTGACCGGGATCTTTCGCGCCATGGACGCGGCCACCGGGAAAACGCTTTGGACGCATGACATGCTGGCCGCTGTCTGGAGTTCGCCGTATGTCGTGGACGGCAAGGTGTTTATGGGCGACGAGGACGGCCATGTTGTCGTCTTCAGAGCGGGACGCGAAGAGAAGGTCCTGTTCGAGGCTGATATGGGCAACTCGGTGTACACAACGCCAGTGGCAGCCAATGGCGTGCTGTACATATCGAGCCGCACTAGGCTGTATGCCATTCAAGAAGACGCCACGAGCGATCCGGATGAGGTGAATTAATGAGTGTCGTTCAAGAGCGGCCAAAGACGGACCTGGAGGCGAGCGTCGCAGAGGCTCGTGAACGCCTCGATGCCTGGACGCGCGAAGTCGTCCAGTGGCATTTCAATCCGGAGACGGGCTGTCCGTTTTGGTTGGAATTCGCCGAAGGGCTTGACTGGGACCCTCGCCAGGAGATCCGCGGCTATGACGATTTGGAGCGGTTCGGCCTGTTCCAGGACGACTGGATGCGTGGCGGCCCCGTGCGGCGATGGGTGCCTAACGGGCTGGCCGATCAGCCCATCTACGTGTTCGAAACTGGCGGCAGTACGGGTGTGCCGAAGAGCCGCATTAGCGCGGACGATTTCCGTATCGACTATTCGATGTTCAGCGAGATGCTCAGCGACGAGGGATTTCCCCGCGGTGCCAACTGGCTTCATTTGGGGCCTTCCGGCCCACGTCGTCTGCGGTTGGCGATCGAGCATCTAGCCCAAGTGCGAGGCGGCATCTGTTTCTGCGTCGACATGGATCCTCGCTGGGTCATTCGGTTGATCAAGAAGGGGCAGATCGACGCGGTCGAGGACTACAAGGAGCACGTCGTCCAACAGGCCCTTACATTGCTGCGGGCGCACGATGATATCCAATGCATGTTCACCACGCCAAAGCTGCTGGAAGCCCTGTGCGAAAAGGTCTCGTTGCGCCAAGTCGGCATCAAGGGCGTCTTTTGCGGTGGAACGGAGATGACGAGCCAGTTTCATCGGTTCGCCCGCGAGGAACTGCTGGAGGGGGCCGAGTTCGTTCCCACTTACGGCAACACGCTCATGGGCCTGGCATGTCACAAGCCGTTCGATCCGGCCGACGACTACATGATCATCTATCACGCCCCTCAGCCACGGGCAGTGCTGCGCGTCGTCGACCCGGACAATCCAGACCAACTGGTGGACTACGGTGAACGCGGCCGGACGAAGCTGACCACGCTGACCAAAGAGTTCTTCATGCCCGGTTTCCTGGAACGCGACGAGGTGATTCGTACGCGACCGATTCCCCAGTATCCTTGGGACGGCGCGGGCGACGTGCGGCCGTTCCGCAAGATGGAAGCGAACGTGGTCGAGGGCGTCTATTGATGTGGAACATCCCCATCCTGCGATCGGGCCGAGCATATTTCAGCAAAGAACTGCTGACGCTGCGCGATTACGCCACGGGCGAACCGGTGGCCGTAGTCAGTCAGGCCAACGCGGGGCTGGTTTCGCGAGACTTGCTGCAAGATGTATGGTCGGGCTTTCAGACACTGGCTTCCGCGGACATCCTCGATCGACTTCGCCAGGCGGCCGAGCATTTCATGCTCGCCGACTTGCCGATCGGAGACCAGAATCAATCGCCCGAGCAATTCGTCGCTGCTCAATCCGCCACGACGGGGCTGCCGCACGAATTGTGCCGTCAGAACATGAAGAAGATCGAAGCGGCCATGGCCAACATGAGCCAGATCCTAGACGGTCTGACCGGCGGGCTAGATCTGGCGACGTTGGATGGCGGCTTCGGACATCGAGACGGGCACGTTATCAGCTACGCCGCACGAGCACGACGTTTCGGTGCCATACTGCCCGCCAACTCGCCCGGTGTGCATGCGTTGTGGATACCGGCGATTGCATTGAGAACGCCGGTAGCGTTGAAGCCCGGTCAACGGGAGCCGTGGACGCCGCTCCGAATGCTGGAGGCTTTACGATTGGCGGGGCTGCCCGAGACGGCGTTCGGCTACTACCCGTGCGGACATGACGGCGCTGGTGTGATATTGCGAAAATGCGGTTGTTCTATGATGTTCGGCGCAGGACCGACGGTGCGACCTTGGCTGAACGATCCACGGGTCGAAATTCACGGGCCCGGCTACAGCAAGGTCCTGCTTGGGCCGGATCGTTCATCGTCCTGGGCGGATTCCCTGGACCTGATTGTCACGTCGGTGGCGGCCAACGGCGGTCGCTCGTGTATCAACGCATCCAGCGTTCGCACGGCGTCCCACGGAGAGGAACTGGCGGATGCCCTCGCCCAGCGTCTGACGCAGATCGTTCCACGGTCCCGTGACGATCCGGAAGCAACGCTTGCTGCGTTCGCGGATCCCGCTGTGGCCCGAGGTATCGACGCAGCGATAGAACGCGGTTTGGCTCAAGGAGGTGCCGAGGACGTGACGGCTCGGTACCGACAGGGTGATCGCTTGGTCGAATTCGAAGGCGGCACCTATCTGCAGCCCACAGTGATTCACTGTGAAGACGCAGACCATGCTCTCGCGAACCAAGAGTACCTGTTCCCGTTCGTCAGCGTGATCGAACTGCCCGACCAACAACTGGCCCCGTCGCTGGGTCCCAGTCTCGTCTTGACAGCTTTGACCGAAGAGCCGTCGATCGAGAACGCACTGATGGCCCGCGACGACGTCGGCAGGCTGAACCTGGGACCCATTCCGACCACAGTCCTTCAATGGGACCAGCCACACGAAGGAAACATCTTCCAACACCTGTACCAGCAGCGGGCATTTCAAAGGAAGGCGTTCGCGGCGGTAGGAGCGTAACCAAGGTCAGCAAATGCCCAATGTCCAAATCCCAATGACCAAAGAAGACGAAGTCATCATCCACGCGCATCTTCATTGGTCATTGGTGCTTGGTCATTGGTCATTCAAGAAACGTCCTGCTTCGGGCACAGTCGAGAAGTGAAAACAAACGGAACCACCCCATGAAACGCATCCTCTTTTGGGTCGCCTTTGTCGTCCTCATTGTTCTGCACCACGATTGGTGGTTCTGGAACGACGGACGATTGATCTTTGGCTTTCTGCCAGTCGGATTGGGCTACCAGGCATTGATCTCCCTGGCCGCAGTCGGGCTCTGGGCGGTGGCCGTCTTCCGAGTTTGGCCTGAGCTGTTCCGTGACGACGTTGATGAGGAGGCCGCTGAATGACTCAATTCGTGATCATTGTCGTCTACCTCGTCGTGCTGTTGATCGTGACGCGGTATGCTCACGTGGCGTTTTCACGCCATACGTCGGGCGACTACTTCCTGGCTAGCCGTTCGATCGGGCCGTTCCTGCTAATCATGTCGATCTTTGGCACGACGATGACCGCGTTCGCGTTGGTGGGAAGCTCGGGCGAGGCATTCAAGGACGGGATCGGCGTTTACGGGCTGATGGCGTCCAAATCGGGTATCATCCATTCGCTCTGCTTCTTCTTGATTGGAGTGAAGCTTTGGCGGATCGGCAAGCGAGAGGGCTTCACCACGCAGATCCAGTACTTCCGCGACCGCTTCGAGAGCCCGGCGCTGGGGTCGGTCCTGTTTCCGATCCTGGTGGGGCTCATCATTCCTTATCTGCTAATCGGCATCCTCGGCGGCGGCAAGGTCGTGCAAGTGATGACTGCCGGCGCCTTCCCCGAGTTATTCCCCCACGCGGCTAAACCCCTGGCCGGCGGGCTGCCCGTGTGGCTCGGCGCGGGAATGATCTGCACGGTTGTTTTGATCTACGTGTTCGGCGGCGGCCTCCGGAGCACCGCCTGGGCCAATGCGCTGCAGACCTGCGTCTTCATGGTCTTGGGCGTTGTCACGTTCTTCGTCGTCGCCCATCGCTTGGGCGGGTTTGCGGCTGCGTCACAATCGGTCGCGGCTTTGAGGCCCGACCTGATGATCCGAACTGAACACATCAGCTACCTGCGGTTTATCAGCTATGCATTCATCCCGCTGTCCGTGGCGATGTTTCCCCATCTGTTCCAGCACTGGATGACGGCGAAGAGTGCCAAGTCATTCCGCCCCACGGTCCTCCTGCACCCGATCTTTATCATGATCGTGTGGGTGCCGTGCGTGCTGTTGGGCGTATGGGCCGCGGGCACATTGGCCGGCAAGCCGATCGTGCCCCCGACGGTGGCCGCGAACCCCAACGCCGTGCTGGCCTTCGTGGTCAAGTCGCTGACCGACCCCTACCTGGCCGCGTTGTTGACCGTCGGTATCCTGGCGGCCATCATGTCGTCGCTGGATAGTCAGTTCCTCTGCATCGGCACCATCTTCACGCACGACGTCGTGCTGCACCATTTCGGCGAAGACCGTTTCACGGACGCCCAACGCATGCTGATCGGACGAGTGTTCGTGCTGGTGATCGTCGTGCTGACGTACGTGCTGGCGGTTCTGG
>JADHUC010000155.1 GCA_016784735.1 Pirellulaceae bacterium
GCCATCGGGGCCAAGGAACGGACCATGAATGTCGCACCCATTGCCGTTGAAGCCAAACTTGCCAACCAAGACTTCGCGCTGGTCGGCCCGGTCGTCGCCGTCGGTGTCGACCAGCCTCCAGATGTTGGGGTGCGATGCCGTGTAGACGACACCGTCGTGCCACAAGATCCCCTGCGGGAAGACCAGCCCGTCAGCAAACAGTTTCGATGTGTCGAACCGGCCATCGCCGTCAGTATCCTCCAACAGCGTGATTCGCCCCAGCGGTTTCTTGACGAGTTCCGTTCCCGGAACGTTCAGCCCAGTGCCTTCGGGCACGTACAACCGTCCCCGGTCGTCAAAACACCCGAACAACGGATAGTCGACAAGCGGCTGTCCCGCTACTTTCTCGACAACAAACCCGTCCGGTGCTATGAAATGTGACGCGTCCTCCGCGGCGTCAGCAACACCCGAAGTGACGGACATCAACGCAACAATCGTCGCCTGGAGCACGCTTTGGGATTGAATGGCAAGACGATGTCGAGGCATGGCTCTCCCCTTCCACGGATACATATTTCAGTGACACTCGCGCACACATCGCCCGGGGGCGCGCGGTGGACCCCAAGCAAGCGCTGTTTCGGCCACAGCCTATCATACCGTCGAGAACCGCGGATTCCAGCGTTTCGAATTCCCATACACCCTCAGCAGTTTCGGCGTCATTTTGACAGCAGGTCGTGAAACGGTCGGCGGTCGATGAGTTCGGGCTTGCGAAACGTATACTCGTTGGCCAAGATCATGGCATCAGAATGGAACCAGACGCCATTGAGCGTCCCTTGGCGGACAATCGGTGGCAAGGCTCCGGGCGAGCCGGCCTTGCCCTGCGATACCGTGTTCGACCATCCCTTTGCCGGTCCTTCGTAAAGCCGGACCCAGTACTCCCGCTCGTTGGAGAAGACCAAATCATCATCGCCATCTTCGTCAAGGTCCACGAAGCGCAAACCCTGATCCACACCGCGTGCGTCCACCAGACAGCCCTTGCTGGGCAGGGCAAACGGGGCCGGCTGCCATGCATGCTGGTCGCGGCTGGCGAAGAAGACAGCGTTCTGCGACTCGTTGTTGACGATCAGATCGGACAACCCGTCACCATCCAGGTCACGAAAGCGGATACCGCGATCGACGCCGTCTACCGACGTGCGGAGTGGCGTGCCGGCCACTTTGGAAGGAAGAGCGGCTGGGATCGGTTGCCACTGCCGGCCAACAAAATGCCAGACACCCGACTCCGCGTCGGTCGCCACTGCCAAGCCTGCATGGCCGTCCTTTGAGGCAGTGAAGAAACGTGCCCAGGTGTGGCGAACCGAGCGTTTTCCGTCACTGCGGACCAGCACCGTAGGGAAGGGAACGGTCTCCCATTGTCCGGTCGCGGGACGCCAAATACGAGTTTCGCGGCGTTCGGCGTTGCCAATCACAACATCGAGGTATCCATCGGCATTCACGTCCAGCAGCCGAACTCCGTTGTCCCCGCCCGTCTCGGAGCGTAACGGCTCGCCGCCGAGCGCGTGCTTCAGGATGCGGTCGTATGCCTCTTGGTAATTGAGGAACTTCACTCTCTTGCCGTACTTCCGGTCGGCATAGTCCACAAGTTCGACCATTTGGTCGGATCGGATGTAGCCGTGCGGATGGAAACAAATCGTCATCACGCCCTTTTTGTGGACGGTGACGTCCAGGGCCGCCCTCCAGTCGGCTACCGTGAGCGGGCTTTCCGCCTTGTGGACGTGGACTCCGTGCGCATCGCCAGGGACCACGACAGGAAACTCCCAGATCGTATGGTCGATCACGTACGGATACGGATAATTGAAAACGCAGTTCGCGTAATGCTTGCACCAAGGGATGGCGTGCAGGTATTTTTCAAAGCGATCGCGCCCCTGCGAATCGAGTAGCCATTCTCGCCGGAGAGTAGCATCTTGCTTGGTGTAAACCATGAAGATGCTGCTGTCGGCCAGCAGGAAACGTCCGTCGTCCGTAAGCAGAGGAAGGACTTCCGTGAAGAAGCGCGGCGAAATCGTGTTGCGCGCGTCGCATCCGGGCATACGGAACGCTACCGGCTTGTTGCCGGGAATGCGGCTAACGTTGGCCAACGAGTCGAGTACATTGCGAATGACGGTTTCCGGTGGCCCAGGATCGCTCGGCGTGTCCTCGTCGGACTGAAGCAGCGGCACGGGATGCTGCGTTGTATGGACCTCCATCGAGAGACCCTCCCGCAACAGTTTCTGCAATCGTGGATCATCCAAGTCGGCCTCGCAGGTAAAGATGCTGACCGGTGCACGGCCGTCAATCTGTTTGAGCCGGTCCAGGATTGGCCGCAGAAACCGCTCGTAATCTGCCGGCGGCTTGGCGTAACGCACGGCTGCGGGAGTGCGCCCCATGTCGTCAATCGACAGAATCACGACGGCGTCGGCCCCGTCCTCGCCAATCCACATCGGCGTGGTGAATTTGGGAAAATGCAGTCCCGGATAGTATGGCTCGCGCTCGTCGAGATACGCGAATCGCGAGCCGATCTGCTCCTCGGCTTCGGCGGTCGGAACCGCTTGCGTTGTCCAAATAGCAGCGAGGAGCACTATGCCGATCTTCCTTTTGACAAGCCGTGGCAGCATTGGTTGATCTCCGCGTTGGGCACCCGGGCGCTCGCGTTGACGGTCCCTCACGGGCGAGTCCGAAGAGATGTCTTCTTGACGAGTCTAACAGAAGATTAGACTCCCAGCTCCGGACGTAATCAAGCCTCAATGGCACTTGCCGGCTCACCGCCGTGCGGTTACGAGAACGCCGGATCACGATTGCGGCATCCACTTTTCGTATTCCGCACGAAGCACGCGGCGCATGACCTTATTCGACGCCGTGCGGGGCAAAGCTTGCGTGATCACGACGTCGTGAACCTTGAACAACGGGTTGAGTTTCGTCCGGATGGCCTGTTGCATCGAGGAAAGCAGATCGGCTGCATTCAGCCCCAGCCTGCCGGTGAGAACGGCGTACACGACCAGCAGCAGATCTCGACCAGTGCCGCCCGTGCGATTCGCAAGAGGCTCATGGATTTGGCTGGTGCCGATGGTCTGACGGCAACTACCCTTGTCCGGTTCACCACCGACGAATTGCGGTCAGTTGGCTTGTCGGCGCAAAAAGCATCCTACGTGGCCGATTTGACAGCCAAGGTCAACGATGGGGCGGTGAATCTGCGTCAAATCGGGCGACTGTCGGACGAAGCCGTCGTGGACTCGCTCACCCAGGTCAAGGGAATTGGCCGGTGGACAGCGCAGATGTTCCTGATTTTCTCGCTGGGACGCCCCGATGTTTTTCCCCACGATGACCTGGGCGTCAGGACCGCCATCCGTGATCGATACGGCCTGGACGATCTGCCAGACAAAACAACGAGCCACTCCATTGCCGCTCCTTGGCGCCCCTACGCCTCGGTGGCAAGCTGGTATTGCTGGCGGTCGCTGGATCTGGCCAGGAATACGAAGACGGTGGCGACAGGTTATCCGTCGTAGGCCGTTGGGGCCGGTGACTGCGGACAGCAAATTCAGGACAACGCACCAAGGAGAAACGAAGCATGGATTCGATATGGAGACAGAAGGGAGCCACGCTGAGCGACAAGTCTGCCCGGCAGGAGTTTGGCTTGACTCAGGATGAAATCTTTGCGGCCATGCGAGCAGGCAAGTTGCAGTTTCGGGAAAGCAACATGCACGGCAACCCGTGGTTTCGGCTGCTACGGCACGAAGTCGAAGCCCTCGTCACTGAAAAGGGCGGGCAGGATCACTTGCACAAGAAGAAGCTCCAGAAGGAATTGGCCGACATCGACAAGGAAGCCAGGAAGATCAAGAGTCGCTTGAGAGCCATCGAACGGCGGCGGGCTGAGTTGATCGAGGAACTTGACGGATGAGACCGGTACAAGGGCGACCTTAGAGACTGACCCGCTGGACACGGAACGTAGCGCATGTCGAAAATGAGGAATAGGAGGAAGAAACGAACGGCTCCCGCAGGCCGGGGGCGTGTTGTCGTAGTTGGTGGCGAGCCCAAGATGTCAGGAATCATCCTGGAATTGGCGGACCCATTACTCGACGGCGACGTGTCTAATCCCAAGGAGGTCGATTTCATTGTCCAACTCACTATCGCCGCCTGGAACAAGTCCATGTTCTCGGCGGAGCGACAGGCGGCGATGGAAAAGGAGATCATCGACACCCTGGTGCCCTCGGACGGAGACGCCCAACAGGTAGGAACGATCATCCAGGCGTTGGACATCGTTGACGACCGACGTAAAAAGCTGTTTCCGAATCTCCGCAGGTTCGTGGCGGATTACGATCTGCAAGTGTCCGAAGGAAGGGTCGCACTCAATGTCCTATCGGAATCCATGTCGGCTGATCGGTAGCATGTTGCTGGTAAGGAGGGCATACAATGGCAAAACGCAAACCCAAATCGCCCATCGAAGGCCGCTGGAACATCGTCTCGATGACCGAGTGGGATGAAGACTATCTGCACGAAGAAGTCCCGGCGTTCATCGAGTTTGGCCCGAAGGACACGGGAGAGTTTCACTTCGGGTATGTCTACGGCCAGATGGATTACCGCCTTGCGGAGCGGGACGGCAAGCCCGCCATCGAGTTCTCTTGGGAGGGCCACGACGAGGATGAGCAAGTTTTCGGGCGTGGCTGGGCGGTCCTGGAAGGCGACTATCTTGAAGGTACGATCTTCTTCCACTTTGGTGAAGATTCGGGCTTCACTGCTGAGCGTGCAGATCAGAAATCAGCCCGAAAGCGGAAGTGACCGGCCATGTCGGATTGGATCGACAAATTCAAGCTCGGCAAGTCTGCCTTCATCAAAAGGGATCTACGTCTCTTGCCGCTCACCGAGGCCGAGGCCGAGTTCGAGGCGGACTTCTTCCTCGACCGGGAATCGTCCAGCAAAGACCAAGAACGTTGGATGGGGATGGTCATCGAGAGAGAGTCCGATGGCGTGCAGGCGATGGAAGACGTGCGGTTGCCACCACCCACCGTCAATGACCTTGCCACGCTTCTGGCGCGTGCCATGACTCGGCCACCAGACTACGGAGATCGTCAGCGGCCCAGCACGGTTTATCTTCGGGATCGTCCCCAGTGGCAGGAGTTGATTCCACACTTGCAGCAGCTTGGGATCGGAGTCGTCTCGGGGGACGATTTGCCAAGATTCGATGAAGCGGTCATTGATTGGATGCAGCAAACAAAGAGGAAGAAGCTGCCCCCCGTAGACGAGATCCAAGCGACTCTTCGGAAGCCGTTTCCAGAGAGAAAGCGAACGTTGTTCACGGATGCAATGGACCTTATGGAATGGACGGCTGCGATGTCCAAGGGAGCGTATCCATCCCGCAAGGTGCCCGTCCCGTCCTATGGTCCGATGACTGTCGTATCGATGCAGTTGACGGCTGACGAGTTGGAGTCGATCCTGACCAAGACCGAGATTGCCAAAACAAAGAAATTGCGGCCACAGTTAGAAACGATGGCTGCTGAGGGCAAAACCATCGATTTGGACATCAACGATTGGAGCCGGGTTCTGTTGGCCTTGTGTGAAACGGGAGTGAAAGAGATGCCAGTCCGCAAGAGCCAGTTGGGGATGGCCAAGAGAATTGCTCACCATCTGGCCGAGGCGTTGGGAATCGAAGCTCCCTCCTCGTGATCGTAGAAAGTGTTCGTCGAGAATCGTTATGCCAAACGCCGAAAGACCCATTTTCCCCTTAGACTGGGCTCTTACACCATCTCACGCCCCCCGCTGCTTCTCGACCAAACCAACCAGCAGACTCTTCAGTTCAAGATCACGGAAGTCGTACGGTGGCTCCTGTGGTACAAACACCGTCGCATGTGGCATGACCACGGACCAGCGGAAGGACACCGGGAGGCGCATTGCTGGAACCGGAGCAGCCCGTATTGGAAGAACGGTTACAACTTGGCGTATGCGGGGGATCGGCGGAATAGGCCGAAGTCGCATTGAACTTGGCTTGACGCTTGCAGCCTGATGTGACCCGGATTATGTTCACTTTCGTCTAAGGCGACGAATTCAACTTCAACACACCTCTTGGAGCGAACAACAATGAAGATCAATCGACGCACGTTGCTGGCGAGTGGCACAGCTCTGGCAGGCTTGTCGTATTTGGGTGGCGGGCTGCAAGCCGGAGGTGCAGAGACAGCTACGGTGCCAGCCGATGCAATCATCTTGACAGCTATGGTGAAGGCCAAGACTGGGCAGGAAGAGGCGGTGAAGAAAGCCCTTATGTCAATGGTCGAGCCGACCCGGCAGGAACCCGGTTGCCTTTGCTACAACCTTCACCAATCGAAGTCTGCCCCGACTAATTTCATGTTCTATGAGCAGTGGGCCAGCAAGAAGGCCCTGGACGCCCACGGGAAAACGCCCCACATGAAGGCTCTGGGCGGCAAGCTCAAAGGCAAAACGGATAAGGGCGGCGGGGTCGTCTTCTACGAGTTGTTGGAGTAGGGCCGACGACTTAGGGATTCCACGTCAGGGTAAGGGATAGATAAAGCCGCCTTCGAGGGTGCCCTTCAACTCGACGGCGGTGTCGATCATGGTGTCGGCCCCGGCGACGAAGGGCTCTCTGTCCAGGCCAACACGATCATCATCGAAGACCCACATGCCGTTCCATTTGTACGGTTTGATGACGAAGATCGAGTTCTTCATCGGTCACTTGCGCCTCCGTCCTAGATCCTACCCATTCCACACCAAGCCCAGTAGAATAGCCACAGGTTCGATCAGCAGTCTTGCACGAGGGCCAACAGGCGACGAAGAAAACACGCACCCCAGGGAAGTGAAAACGTTTCAGCTTCGGCTGACCCTGCATCGAGGGATTCATTCAATCGGCTTCCCTTGCTGTCAGCCGATGGCCGAACCAAGACACAGGAGGAAACCTGTCATGTCAGAAAAAGGCAAGAACTCCGAAGGAGCATTCCAGTACCTTGTCGGAGTGTTGGAAGAAGCCGTTCAAGAAGGAGCGGATTCCGTTGGGTTGGAACGGGAAGGCGGGGATTTGATGGTGGTCCAATACTCCAAGAGAAGCGGCCTGGCACAAGGCCCAGTTCCGAAAGAACTCGAACAGGCTTTGGTTGACGAAATCATCCATAGAGCCGGTCTGGCCCACACGTCCAGGGGCGAGATACAGATCGACCTGGCTGGAAGAGATTACAGGGTGATTGTCGATGAACGTGATGATTGGGGTGAGTCCGCCTTCAACCTCCTTCTGAAGAAGAGCACAAAGCGTCGAAAGTAATCTGGCGAGTCAGATCCTTCTCTATGAACAAGGAGTAACCTGCAAGATGCGATGGCGAGGACGACACGAGTGGCCTGACCGACCGGCACGGCCCAAGGTGCGGCGTTTGCCTGCTGAGGAGCGAGACCGCTGTCTGAACACAATGATCCGGGCCATTGAACGTTCCCCAGTTCTGTCAGCATTGAGCGTCGAGGTCCGTGCCCTGCGGGGCCGCTTCTACGTTGAAAGGTGCTATTGGGACGAAGACGGCACCATGATCGGCACAACGCCCCTGGGTCGCATCACACCGCTGGCCGATTCTGCGGCGAGCCTGCTCCTAGAGGTCGAATATCGACAGGGAACCTGGTCCGAAATCGCCAAGGGCTCGGTCCAAAAAGTTATGAACGCCATTGTGAATGACACCAAGGGCACGTTCCACGGCCTTGGCTCGCTGAACAAGTCACTGCGAAAAGCAGGCAAGGGATTGGAGCGGTTGCCGGTCAAAATGCGGGGGAAAGCGAGGTTTGTCTTTTCGGAAACCGGTCAGCAGTGCTCTACCCAAGAAGTCCTGTTTCACTACTTCGGCATGCCCATCGCTGTCATTGCCAAGCCACGGGTGTGGTATTGGTATCATCGAAAGCCGCACATCATTGAAGTATCTCGTGACCGGCAACGTGTGCTGGTGCGGTTTTCGACGTCAAGCCTGTCAGGCGAGTTCGGCGGCACCTGTCTGTACATTTGCCGAGATGGGAAATGGGACGCTTACACGATCAGACCGAACCAGAGCGGTGACATCGCCTCAGCCGAAAGATGGCTGGAAAAGAGGAAGTGGCGGGCGTGGACGTGACGGAGGCGAACCGAGACGATATAGGGGGCTTGCTTACTCGTAATCCTGTTCCGGCTCAGCCCAGACACGGACCTCGCCGTCATCAGCGATCTCCACATGGACCACATTCGAACGGCAGCACACCGGGCAGTCTTCGACGTACTCCTGGTTTGATCCTGCCGAAAGATCGAAGGGGACAACGATCTCTTCGCCGCATGAGTTGCAGATGTAGCTGGCTTCGTCCGGCCCAACCGCTGCCGATCCCTCTCGCTCGGATTTCCGGTAAGGATTCACCCTCAACTGATCCCGAAAGACAAATGGAGATTCGGCAATTCTCTTGAAGCCGAGCCGTCGCCAGTCTTCCACCTTTAGGTCCAGCGATTCCTCGACCGCCACAATCAGTCCCTCCGGACAGAACACGGCGATGCTGGTTTCGATCAGTTGAACTCGCAGCAGCGTGTCCTGGAACTCTGGCTCGATCTTCATGTCATCAATGAAGAGCAGGTTGTTCCACCCCGGCTCGATGTCCAGGTCTTCTTTCGTCTCGCCGTTGGTGTCGAACAACGTGGCATAGATGGCTTCAAGGACTGCCGAGTCCGCACCGCAGACATCGTACAATCGCTCACCTTGGTTCGTCGCTTCGGTGGCACTAACCAGTTTCAGCGTGATTTCGCCTGCTTCATGCCCGCTTTCGATGTCATCCAAGGCAATCGCCATGTCCTTACCAAGCCGCTGAACGCCGACCGGCTGGTTTCGATGATCGAAGAAGTCGCTGGTGCAATTGCGTAACCAGTTGGCCGTCCAGTTCGACATGGACGCTGGCGGTTTGCCCACTTTTTTGGCGACGGACGGCAGATGCCCCTTGACGCTGAAACTGATGCCAGTAGAATCTTCGCCTTCCAGGTGCCCGGCCATCCGGCCGGGGCCATCCCTTCGTGGAATTACCCACTTCTTCATGCCCCTGACGGCATTGGTGATCCAAATCCTGCCGCAGGGGAAGCCGCCTTGGAGTTTTGACGCAACCGCTCTACAAATGGAACGTGATTCATGGATTCTCAGACGGATCGCAAAGGTCATCTGCCCTCATCCGAGATTGTGCAAGCTGCGAGAGCCCGGCTTAGCACAAATCCCTACCTCGCCATCCAGAAGTTGTCGTGTGAGTGCGACGAGCAGGGTGTGCTCTTCTTGCGGGGTCGGTTGTCCAGCTTCTACCAGAAGCAGCTTGCCCAGGAAGCCGTTGCTCGGATTCCGGGTATGACCCGATTGGTCAATGAAGCTGAGGTAGTGGCCTCCTTGGCGTAGCCGCCTCCCCGTTTTCGCAGCTACGTTGTTAGCAACGTTTGTCATGGTTGACTTCTCTATGCCCTTCAGTACATTTTTCTGAATCGACCGAACGGAAGCGGCCCAGGCGCAGGACGACTGGCGCACTGCGAACGGATGCCACATCGCACGCTCCGCTCATGCAACCGCATGAGCGGGGCGTGTGTATTTCAGAACCAACCGGGGAGGCCGATAATGATCGTGATTCCCCGCAAGAAGGCGAAAGCATCCTCATCAGCGACGACATCATCGTCACGGTGAGATTTGGGGCGACAAAGTGCGGCTCGGCATCGAGCATCCAACAGAAGTGCCGGTCCACAGGCAGGAGGTATTACGAAGCAATACGGCGAGAGGAAGAGGCATCCATACGTCGCCGGTAGCTCCCATCCAACCGTTCGCACTCCCCACTGCCTGGGATCGTCGCTTGCGCCCTAGCCCGACTCGTCCGACCGCAAGGTCTGCCTGACCGTCATCACCGGAACTAGCCAACCGGCTCAGCGCTGATTCACGCTCTGAAATGGGGAGTCGTGCTGCGTGCCAAGACGTACCGTTGGTATGATCGAAAGGGAACGTCTATCCCCTGGAACGGACGGTAAGCCATGCTCGTTTTGTCCCGAAAGAGTGACGAAAGCATCATCATTCGTGACGACATCGTCGTCACCGTAGTCGAAATACGGGGCGACAAAGTGCGGTTGGGGATCGACGCTCCCAAGGAAGTGCCCGTCCATCGCCATGAGGTCTACGAGGCGATCAAGGAATCCAAGCGTCTGGACCAAGCTCGACGAGAGGATTCCACTTCCAACCAGTAGCCCGCCCGCTGGTAGCTCTATCGGCTCACGATTTCTTCGATGTCTTGGCGAAGACTGCGCCAATCACACGCTCGACCTTCTGGGTACCGCATTTCGGACACTTCACCCGTTTGCCCCGGTCGTGCTCCTCGAAGGTTTGCGTCTCGGTGAACCTCTTGCGACACTCCGTACACTTGAAGTCGTAGTCAGGCATGGTTCGTCTCCCCGTTTCGCTCTCCGCTACTTCTATCCTACCGCCCCCAATCCTCCACGGCCAGCATCACGTTCAACGCCATGACGACGGCACAGATCGCTTGCCCTTGTGTCACTCCGAGGCATCTGACGGTTCCACTGTCAGCAATAGCGATCCTTCTTCTGGCCGATCTCCATGACTTTCTCGATCCCGTTTGGCGTGTCCAGGACAAAATCATTGTGGTCTTCCACGTCATCAAGGCCACCAGAAAAATCCTCCACGGTGCTGTCGAGGTCGATCCATTCGTCGCTGATTTTGAGAAATACGGGCGTCAATGATGCCTCTCTGCCATGTTGTTGCAGCACCTCCTTGATAAGCGTCTTCGCTGTTCCTACCTGCATGGAGCGACACCCTCATGGTGGCCGTCTTTTCGGCGTCAAATCACGCCTCATGCAGCCAAGATAGCCGGTTGGAACACGGTGTCAAACGATGACGGGTAGGTCTCCATCCTAACGGCCAAAAGGAGCGTCCGTGTCCAACGATATCCGCATCCAAGATCTAGCCGCCGACGAGATTGTAGAACTGCTGGCGGCGGAAGGCAGCGACCTTACCGAAGAACAAGCCGCCGCACTCCGGGATTTCATTGCCAGAGTGGGCGGCCTGGAAAACGCCTATAGCGCCGTCGAACTGCTGAGCCAACTGGAGAAGGCTGCTTAGTCGGTCAGTTGCGCCAACGCACTGATCGCTTCCTTCGCCTGGTCGATTCCGCCGAGCTTGGCCGCCAACCTTTTGGCTTCCTTCAGGGCCGACAACGAAATCTGATCGGTCGCGGCCTGCTTCTTGGGGGCGATCTTTTTCTTTGCAGCCTTCTTCTTGCCCTCGCCCTTCAACTTGCTCCTGATCGTGCTGACGTAATTGGCACCGACAGTGATGCGCTGCTTCTTCATAGCGGCAACTACGTCGTTGGTGGCGGCATCTGGGTTCTCGGCCAAGAAATCTTTGATGGTCCAGCGATAGGCAGGCTGAAATCTATGCCGAGCCACCTTCCGAACTCATCCGAGAAGTCGAAGTCTTGGAATTCGAGCTTGACGATGAGATCACAGTGAACGAAACCGGCTTTGGAAACGACGCCGAGACGTTCGACACCCTGGACATCGCTGCGCAGTGGCAGGGGTATGCCTTCATTTGGTAATGAAAAAAACCGCCAAAAGCCCAAGAAGGTGCAACCGTTGCTCTGCACCGTGCGAATATCCATTAGGAAAGTCCAGTCTTTCCACAGCGGGTTGTGGTCGGGATGGAAATTGCACTCATTGGACAACATCACGTCATCCGCGTTAGAGTGGTAGTTGCGGTGGATTCTGGTTTCTGGACAAACGTCTGGACAGTCGATTCTCCCGTGCGTCAAAACAGAATTCAGGAAGGATTCCAATGTTAATTCTCTCGAGGAAGGTGGGCGAAGAAATTGTGATCGGCGGTCAGATCAAAGTGACCGTACTCAAGGTTCAAGGAGGGCGGGTTCGGCTCGGCATCGAGGCACCGAAGGCCATCCAAGTGTTGCGCAGAGAGCTACGAAAGCATGAGCCGATTTTGGGACGGTCTCACGGAGCGCCATCGGCGTGATTACTGCTTGCCGAAATGGCGATTGCAGGACAAGCGTCACCATTCGTACAGGCCGCAGTTCTGACACTGCATCATCGGTTACCCAGCGAATTCACAAATGCTTAACACGATCAACGTAGTCTGGTTCATTGCTCCCAATTAGCCTTGACAGTATCGGTCAATGTAGCCCGTGTCACGTCGTGGGAGCCTCTTGCGAGGAAAAAGATGGAAAGTACACGCAGTGTTTGTCCAGTATGCAGGGCATCGTCCCACATCGACGATGTTTATTGTTCGGACTGCGGTCACGGCCAGTGGTTCCGCTTGCAGGATATTGACGGCGCAGTCATCCTCACCGTGCTGCCCGGAATGAGTCCCGAAAGGGACGCCATTGACCGCATTGGCGGCCTTGTGGTTGAGGCCAAAACCTCACCCCACATCATCGTCAATCTGGCCCACGTCCGGTTTGTCAGCAGCACTTTCGTGAACAGGTTTCTTTCCTTGCTCAAGACGGTAAATGCCAGTCAAGGCAAGCTCACTTTGTGCAGCGTGGGTCCAGCAATACGGGACGTATTCAGACTGATGAATCTCGAACCTCTGTTCGACTTTGGCGGCAGTGAGGCCGTCGCCCTGTAATGAAGATTGCACGCCAGCTTACCCGAACACTTCTTTGATGAACTCGCCCTTCGCACGGCAATAGTCGAAGGAATCGGTCACGCCACCGGCAATGATTTGTTGCTTCCGGGCGACGTAGAGCTTGAGCAATTCGGGATCGGCCCTGAGGCACGCTCGGAAGAATCGCCTTTCCTCTACTTCGGGTGAGTCTGCCGGGATAACGTGGACGTGTAACAGGAATGGCTCGCCGTCGTAATTCCATGCCCCCACACGCATCGGGCGATCCTCTGGGAACGGGTCACGATTCGTCTGCCGCTGAAAACCGAGCCGGTCGAGAAGCCCCTTCACACTCTCCATGTCCCCATCCGGAACGGGGATCATCAGATCCACGATCCCGTTACCAGCACATCCGGGAACGGCGGTGCTTCCGACATGCTCGGCGCAGACCTGGGGCAGGTGACCGAAGATTTCGGCGGCGACCAGGCGAGCGACTGTGGCAGCACGAGGATCATGTTCCCGGCAAACTACTGGCCGATTCTCGTAGTCAGCGATGACGGGTTGGACGTTCTCGAACATGCGTGTTTTCCCAGGGAGATGCCGGAGCCTTCGGCTAGCCGGTGATGCACGTACTGTCGCCGAAATGGACGATGACGACTTCCTGGCGGGCGTCTGCTGCATCCAGGATTGGCGACAGACACGCCGTCAGAAATCCGATCAGCAAACAATATCGAATCATCAATCATTCCTTTTTCACGCCAAGATGCTTGTTCACGAAGCCCGCCGTCAGCTTGGTCCACTCGTCGCGTCGTGAAATGCTGGAAAATCCAGCAATCGTCAGTCCGCTTGTCATCACAACTTCACCCGACACCTCTCAGACCGTGCTGCTGCGCTGGTTTCCGGGCAATGGTCCGTCCATTACGATGGTAGCCGTCAACCGAAAAAATTGGGAGTGGGAGGACACCGGAATGAGAACACTGACCGCTGTGGTACTTGTCGCTTGCTTTGCTGCATCGTTTGCCCGTGCAAATGAGATTCGCGATCAACTTCCAGCACCACCGGACGGGAAATCGTGGAAGGTGATCTGGCACGATGAATTCGAGGGCGACAGCCTGGACGAGACGAAGTGGACCTATCGCCCCGATGGCAAACGGAAAGGTGGCTGGTGGAGCAAGAAGGCAATCAGCCTCGATGGTGACGGCCACCTTGTCATCACGACGTTCATGGGCGGCGACAAGCCCACAGACGGCTGTGTCACCACCCAAGGCAAGTTTGAGCATTCTTTCGGTTACTACGTGGCCCGCGTGAAATTGCAGAAAGAGCCGGGACACTGGTCGGCATTTTGGATTACTGGCACCGGCGTCGGTAGGGTCGGCGACGGTGGTCGGGATGGCACCGAAATCGACATCATGGAGAAGCCCTGGCTGGACGACCGGGTGCAACATGCCTTCCATTGGGATGGGTACGGCAAGGATCACAAGTCTGAGGGCTTCAAGGCGAAGGTGCCAGGCGTTATGGACGGCTGGCGTACATTCGGCCTGCTCTGGTTGCCCGATGAATACATCTTCTACGTGGATGGTAAGGAAACGTGGCGCAGCAAGGCGGGAGGCGTGTGCCAGGTGCCGCAGTACATGCTGCTTAGCGACGAGATCGGTTCGTGGGCCGGAGACATCACCAAGGCCAAGCTGCCGGATCGGTTTCTGGTAGATTACGTGCGGGTTTATGATCTGGTGGATGCGGAGTAACGTCAGAAATGTCTCCACGAAGTTTGCTCTGGCATCCCGTTCTGTCCGTTGCCTTCGTCTGCACAGTGGTAAATGCCGACGACCCATCGCCGTTCATCATCGGGGCCGATATCTCTTGGGTGCAGCAACAGGAGGCTGAGGGAATACGGTGGTCCGATGAAGGAGTCGAGAAGGACATCTTCACCATCCTCAAGGACCACGGCTTCAATTGGATTCGGCTACGGATCTTCGTCGATCCCAAGGCGGAAGGCGGCTACTCAAAGGAAGGCTTCTGCGACTTGGAGCACACGCTGCAAATGGCAAGACGGGTCGAAGCGGCGGGTATGGGTTTCCTGTTGGACTTCCATTACAGCGACACCTGGGCCGATCCGGGCCACCAGCGGAAGCCGAAAGCATGGGCCGACCTCCACGGAGCCGAGCTTGAGAAGGCCGTCCACGATCACACGAAGGAGGTGATGACGGCGCTGAAAGAACAGGGGACAAGCCCCGACATGGTGCAGATTGGCAATGAGATCAGCAACGGTTTCTTGTGGCCCGATGGCAAGGTCTGGAAGACCAAGAAATGGGACGTGTTCTGCGGCCTACTTGAAGCCGGGATCGCCGGTACCAAGGAAGTCGATCCTTCCGTAAAGACCATGGTGCATCTCGCCTGGGGTGGCCAGAATGCGCAGTCCAGGGCATTTCTGGACAAGGCCCTGGCCCTGGGATTCCAGTTCGACATCCTCGGCCAGTCATACTATCCGAAGTGGCACGGAACGCTCGAAGACTTGAAGGCCAACCTGGCCGACATCGCTCGACGGTACAAGCAGCCAATCATCGTCGTGGAATACTCAGTCCCGAACGTTCGGGAAATCAATGATATCGTTCGTGGACTACCCAACGGCAAGGGACTGGGTGCCTTCATTTGGGAACCAACAAAGTGGAAAGGCCCAGCCTTGTTCGGTGCCAAGGGGAACACGAAACCGGAGATTGATGTGTACGCCGACATGGCAAAGGAGTACGGCAAGAAGGAACGATAGTTCTGGAGCCGTTGGATTACCCAATCGAAAGTTCGACAGCAAGGTGAGCGTGAAATGAAAATACGTCGCAGGCTATTCTTCATGGCATTACTAGTCTTCGTGCAGGCCGCTGCATTTGCCGAAGAAGAGCAGGCCGCCCCGCTGAGGGTACTCTTCATCGGCAACAGCTACACGGCAGCGAATGATCTTCCTGTGATGGTTGAACGGCTGGCTGACGCTGCCGGTGATCGAAGGATCGAAGCAGACCGCCATCTCGTCGGTGGTTGCACGCTGGAGCGGCACGTCAAAGAGAAAAAGGCCATCGACAAGATTCATGCGGGGAAATGGGACGTGGTAGTGTTGCAGGAGCAAAGCCTGCGGCCGGTAGTCAACCGGCAGTCGATGCACAAATATGCCCGGCTCCTGGATGCCGAGATCAAGCAGCAGGGCGCAAAAACGGTTTTCTACCTGACCTGGGCACGGCAGCACATTCCAGGGATGCAGGAAGGGGCCGATCCGGCCCAGTCGCCCGAATACGCCAAGGCCATGTACCAGACTAGCGGTGCGGCAAAGACCACCAATTTCGAGACGTGGTGCCAGCAGCAGATGGCCGGTTTTGTCGGTGGGTTGAACGGAGCCTACCTGGACATCGCCAAGGAACTGAATGCCGGGGTCGCACCGGTTGGGATCGCCTGGAAGTTGGCGTTGGCGGCAGATCCAGCGTTTGTCCTACACAGCCCGGATAAGAGCCACCCAAATCCAACCGGTACATACTTGGCTGCCTGTGTGTTCTACGCCACTTTACTGGACGCCAATCCGATTGGACTACCCGGTAAGATCACGCACGGTGACAAGGTCCTGGCGGACATCCTCGATGACCAAGCAAAGCGGCTTCAAGAGATTGCGTGGGAGGCGGTGCAGGCAGTTCGGAAGACGCAAGATGTGGAGACCTACACCAACCCGGTCGGCGATGAACCTATTCACATGGGCGATCCCTTCGTCGTCCAGCGCGAGGGAAGCTATTATCTGTTCGGCACCAATGCACCCAACGAAGGATTCCGCTGCTCGGTGTCAGATGATTTGGTGCATTGGGAGGAGAAGGGATGGGCGTACCGGGAGACGGCGGATTCCTGGGCAAAGTCGCACTACTGGGCTCCTGAAGTGAAACGCTACCGAGGCAAGTTCTACATGACTTACAGTGCGATGAACAAAGCCAGTGACCCGCCTCGACTGCTGATTGCTTTGGCCGTGAGCGACAATCCCGAAGGTCCGTACCGCGACCTGCACGCTCCGTGGTTCGATTTCGGCTATTCCGCCATTGATGGCCACATCTTCGTTGATGATGACGGCAAGCCGTATCTCTATTTCAGCGGGAACGGCGTTCAGGACGGGTACAGCTTCGGGACCATGTACGGCGTGGCACTGGCCGACGATCTATCCAAGCCCGTGGGCGAACCGATGAAGTTGATGGAAGCCGACCAGCCGTGGGAGAAGGTCCGGTACGCTGAAAACCGGTGCAATGAAGGGGCGTTCGTGCTCAAACATGGGAGCCGATACTACATGACCTACTCGGCCAATCATACATGCTACCCCCACTACGGGGTCGGGTACGCCACGGCGGACAGGCCGCTCGGCCCGTGGACGAAAGCCAGTGAGAATCCAATCGCTGCGACGAACCTCGACATCGGCGTGTCTGGGCCGGGCCATAACTGCATCACCACGTCGCCAGACGCCTCAGAGATGTTCATCGTGTACCACACGCACGCCGATGCCCAGAAACCATCGGGCGACCGAGTGGTGAACATCGACCGGATCGGCTTCGACGAATCGGGCAGGCTCAAGATCAAAGGGCCGACCCGGAGCCCGCAGCCGATGCCAACGCATCCACACCCAATGACACATTTGCGGATTCACGTTGATGAATAGAAGCTACCTTCGTTTTGTCGCAACTGGTTGGCTTTTCGTGGGAACTCAGGAATACTGGGTGGCATTTTTATGGCGAAATGACCTTATTGGAATGCTGCTTGCCATACTTGTGCTCGAAACGGGTTTCTTCACCCTTGGATTCCTTCTTGGCAAAGTGATTGACTCTCGGTTTCCCAGTCTCAGATACAACGATCTCGTCGTCTACTTCGTGATGGGGCTTATGGGATTGATTCTGATTGAGTGGTTGTTTGTTGGAAACTGGCCATGGGTGCAACCGACTATCCAACTCACGATGTTTACCACATGGGGCGGTGGCGTTGTGTTCGCTCGCATGTTCACAGACAAATCGCCTGAACTGGATCGAGTCAAACGCATTTCTCTTCGTTATTTTCTTACCTTGATCGTCACTGCCTCCGTCATCGCCACCATCTTCAAGTTCATCAATTTCAGGATTACCTTTGCTGTGACGTACCTTGCAGCTTTGTTTGGCTACACCTTCATGAACGTCTTCTTCATCTGGCTTTTCGTCATTGACTACCGGATTGCGCAAACAAGGCAGAATAGATGCAGCGTCACTGCACGGGCTCTGGAAGGTGGCATGGTGGGCGAGGCGACGGAGTGACGACTAGGGAATGAGAGCGGCGTGAAATCAACTGCTAACGGAGTGGCGGCTTCTGCTATTGACTCCGCACGGAATGTCCCGAAAACTCAAGTACCGCTACGGCTTTGGTCAAGCTGGAATCCTTGACGAGCAGATAGTCGGTTTCGAACGTCCCGATCACGAAAACGCTGATCTCGGCTTCGGCCAACGGCTTCGTCAGCGATGCAATCACGCCGACTTCCGTCAGGGTAAATTGCCCGACAAGTTGCAGACATCGCCACCCAGAGTCGCAGTGGACTCCGTGGGGAACAACGTCTTGCCGACAAACGACGGTCAAGTCGTCCCGTGTGCGAGTAATCGAGACAAAACCACCGTGCGCCCAATCGGGAAACCGGAAGTTCTTCCCTTCGACTGCAATATCACCGGGAAGCTTGCCCAGCCACGGAATGTGGGGACCAACAGCCAGATCGCACCGATTCCGGCGATGAGCAGACCGACGATCACGAGAAGCCAACCGGGATGCTGCATGGTTCACTTCTTCCTAAACTTCTTCGCCTGTACCTTCTGCTTCTGCATCTTCTTTTGCAGGTGGGCGAACTTCGTGGCCGGTTTTCGTGGCGTTTGGCGCTGGTTTTTGGAAATGGTGATGGTCCTCCTCTTCAATTCTATCGGGATTGGCCCAGGATCGGTAGAATGGCGGGCATTACGGTCAAAGGACCACCGCATGAGATAGACGAACCAGCCCGTGGAAAGATGAAGTCATGCCACGTCAACCTCGCAAGATGTCCGAAGTGCTGAAGGAAATGTCGGAGGTGCTTCTGAGCAACCCCCACGCGCCGCCGACTTCCGAAGCCGCTCACGTTGCCCTGTTGTTTGCCAATGTGGCATGGAATGAATGCGTTGGACTCGATCATTCCAGAGAAGGCTACCGCAACGTCTGGGAGGAAATAGAAGCCGACAATCCCACGCTCTGGAACGAATTCAAGTCAAACGACATCGACGCCATGATCGACGAGCTTGTCGAGTACAAACAGGGACACTTTCCAGATGACAAGCGACGGATTCTCGGTTGCGGAATTCCTGATGGGAAGATTCGTGTGGAATGGCTGAACGCCGCTGCTCCCGGAGTCGATTCCAAATGGGAGATGCAACTGTACGGCTTGGTTAGAACCGGCGCACGGCAGGAGGCAATTCGTTTCCTGCAAGAGACTCGGAAAATGTCCCGCGCCGAGGCAGCGAAGAAGGTGAAGACTGTGGCCGGTGAATTGGGCATTGCATAATGTGGTTTCGGTCAGGATGTCGAGATACCTCGGTGTTCGCCGGGCAGCAAACACAGTTCGAGGGCAGGTGCAGTAACAGACGGGACGGAAACACGGCCATCAGGTTCGTTCTGGTTGTCAGGCCCGAAACATGAAGAACGGATGGAGAACGATGGAATGAAACAGGTGCTTTTCCTGTGCAGTGCCAATTATTATCGTAGCCGCTTCGCTGAGCACCTATTCAACTGGCTGGCCCCGCAGCGGAATCTCCCGTGGAGGGCGGATTCCCGTGGACTGAAAGTGGACCGCTGGGGAGATCTTGGTGCTATTTCGCCGTACACGGTCGAGACCCTCGAACTCCGTGGACTGTCGATCAATGGCAATCACCGACGCCCACAACAACTTGTGCTCGAAGATCTCACCAAGTCCAAGTTGGTCATTGCCCTCAAGGAGGCTGAGCATAGGGCGATGATGGCCGACCTGTTCCCAGATTGGGAAGATGCGGTGGAATACTGGCACGTTCACGACCTCGATTGTGCGGAGCCAGAAGAAGCGTTGCCGATCCTGGAGAACCACGTTCAGGATTTGGTGGATCGGCTGGCAATAACCTGATGCGAGCGACCATTTCCCGCCGAGCCGTGCTGCCATCGGAGTGAATGTATTTCGCCCAAGAGCGCCCGGAGGTTTACCAAAGTCATCAATGTCATTGAGGAATCAGCATGGCCAAACGGAAGAAGAAGCCAACCATCACCAAATTCAACGTTGGCGACAAGGTTCGAGTCAAGCACGGCATCACGGATGTGGAGTACCCGGATATGCCGCTGGGCGGCTGGGCCGGGACCATTTCGGAAATCCATGAGGACGGCATGTACACCGTCCGGTGGAGCCGGGAAACATTGGCCGCCATCCACCCTGTTTTCAAGAAGCGATGTGAGCGGGACGGGATGGTGCTTGAGGAGTATTGGCTGGGCGATGACGACCTGGAACCTGACACAGGCGGCCCGCTTGAAATCGACCATCCCAAGGAGATCAAATCCAAACCATTGTCGCCGAAGGACCAGGACGACCGCATCAGGAAGGTTTTGGGGCTGACCAGCAACGATCCACTGCCCGATGTGAATCACGAAACGTTGACAACGTACTACGAGTATCTGTCGAAGAACCTTGTCTGCCCCTTAGACGCCGAGTACACCTCGGAGACAGGCCCTTTCTCCAGCACGACCATCCAAGTAAAGGTGACCGGCTTGGGCGATCCCGACAATCCGATGATTGATAACAGTTACGGCATCATTTGCGAGGCGAAGCACGAGCGACGATCCATTGACCTCCCTCTGGACGAGCTGAAGGTCAAGAAGAATAATCCCAACCGGCAGTTGATTAAGGATTACAGCTATTGGTTCCACAACTGGCTCTAGATCTTGCGACGACCGCAATGCCCCAAAATCGAATCACGATCATTTCGACCATCCACGGGAAGCTAACCTTTGACCGAAAGGTATGCGAACCGGACGTTGCATGGATTATTGAAAAGTGGCTGGACCGGCATCCAGAGATTAGGCAACGACGACAGGACATTCGTGTCGTCAGTGGCCGTTGGACTACCGAAGATGGACTCGAAACGCAGGTCCGCACCGTTTCGATTGTGGCAGGCGATGATCTCGCCGATTACGATCCCGAACAGGACGGCGACATCTACGAGTATTGGAAGGCTGAGGATCGGTACTGCCAGGAGTCGTAGGAACTGCGTATTGCAGCCAAAGAACGCCCAGATGACCAAAGGCGACAGACTGTATGTGAGACTCAGCGCATCCAAGCGAGGCGAAGGCTAAAGGGACTAGGCTTTGGTGTGCGAAAAGTCGAAAGTGCCGATCGCAACGAAGCCGCTATCATCCATACGGCGACGGGAGATCATCGCCGGGAATTGTACGCCATTTTTCAGGACGTGATCGAACAGGAAACTGAGGATGGAACCGAAACCGACTAACGGCAACATTGATAGACCCAACCGTACTGTGGTGCTGATAGTCCTCGCTGTCTTGGCGGGATCGGTTGTACTCTGCTGCGGCATCGGCGTTTTCCTGCTGCCACCAGCAATCCAACAAGCACGGGAAGCAAATCGGCGGCAGCAGACAGCGGAGAATCTGCGGCAGATCGGCTTGGCGCTGGAGAACTACCACGACACGCATAAAGTGCCCGGCAACAAAAACGGCGGCGGCGACAGGTCTGGGAAGGACGACGCTCTGACCAAGACAAGAATCGAAGAACTAGCCAGCCAATTCAAAGCGAAATGGCTCGCCGAACACCACGAGGAAGACACCAAGTTCAAGACAATCTCCACGGCTGAGGAAACGGCAAATGGCTGGCGTGTCATCTTCGAGACCGTCAGGTTGCCTGGTGAACCTGAAAATGGAAGCCGCCATCTCTTGTACGTGTACATCGACGGCAAAGGGAAGTTGATCGAAGTGGTGCGGGGGCCGGATGAAACGGCGGACAAAGAATGAAACTCGGCCTCCTAACTGACATCTACGAACAGGTCGAGTTGCTCCGTATCGCCCTTGACCACTTCCGCCAGGAGCAGGTGGACAAGATCGTTCTCCTCGGTGACGTGTTCGAGACAGGCGAGCGGATCGAGGAAACGTGCCGCTTGCTGGGAGAGGCCAGGGCCATCGGCGTCTGGGGAAACCATGCGGGAACAACGCGGTGTCTCAACTGGCCAGTACAGCACCGATGGAGTGTCGCGTGACTGTCGGCGACTTCTGTGTATGACGATGGCGTGTCGGCATTGTGCGCGACGAGGTGCACGAGTGATGAAGCTACCAACTATGTGCTCCGTCGATATCGCCAAAGTGTCCACCATATTGCAGGGCCGCTGCACCGCCATTTCCCTGCAATTCTGTTACACCAGTGTTACACCGGAGTGCAATGCCACGAAAAAAGGACTCACGCCGAATCGACGTAAGTCCTTTGGTAGCCAAGTGCGGATGAGAGGATTTGAACCTCCACGTCCTTAACGGACACTAGAACCTGAATCTAGCGCGTCTGCCAATTCCGCCACATCCGCAACCGTGTTCTTTGTGTTTTTATAGGCAACGGGTGGGTGTTTGCACAAGAGGGTAGGCCGGGCTTTCCTTGTTGCTCACTTGGGCTAGCCCGGTGGCCAGCTCATGCCGCGTCCGCCCAGTATGTGGATGTGAATGTGATCCACTTCCTGGCCCCCGTCCCGTCCGCAGTTGATGACCAACCGGTACCCGCCATCCAGTCCAAGTTGCCCAGCCAATTTGCCTGCCACGAGCAGAAGATGCCCCATCAGCGTCTGATCCTCCTCCACCAACTCATTAACCGTAGGGATCTCCTTCTTGGGAATCAACAGGACGTGTGTCGGCGATTGGGGATTGATGTCGTTGAAAGCCAAGCACAGATCGTCCTCGTACACGATATCCGCCGGGATTTCCCGGTCGATGATCTTTCTGAAAATCGTCGTCTCACTCATCTCAAGCTACCCTACCATTTCAGGCCGAATTCCTCTCCGCCCGTCGAACGATTCGTGCCGCCCTTCAACGGCGCTGTCCGTTGCGGCACTATCGATTCCGGCGTGGGTTCGTCTACCGGTTCTTCTTCTGCCTTCTGCTCCGGTTCCGGTATCGAGTACGTCTCTTTGAGCGACAGCGACATTCGCTGCGCTTCCGGGTCCACCGACAGGATTTTCACTTCGATCTCGTCCCCCTCCTTGACCACATTCCTAACCTGAACCACACGGTGATGTGCCAATTCGGAGATATGAACCAATCCCTCGACGCCGGGCGCTAATTTCACGAACGCGCCGAATTGGGCCGTGCGCGTGACCGTTCCTTTCACGATCGAGTTCTCAGGAAATTTCTGCTCGACATTCGTCCAAGGGTGCTCCAGCAAGTCGCGGTAACTCAAGCCGATCTTTCCGGTTTGCAGATCGACCTTTTCGACTTTGACACGCACCTTCTGCCCGGCCTGAAACACTTCGCTGGGGTGCTCGATGCGGTCCCAACTGAGCTGACTGACATGAACCAGCCCGTCGATGCCGCCAATATCCACGAAGGCGCCGAAGTCACGAATGTTGCTTACCACGCCTTCGACAACCTGGCCGACTTCCAGTTCCTCCAGTCGTTGTTTGCGTTGTTCCTCCTTCTCGCGTTCCTGGACGGCTCGGTGGCTGAGCACCAGATTGCGGCGCCGCTTGTTGGCTTCGGTCACAACACATGGCAGCTTCTTGTCATAGTACTCCGCGTAGTTTTCCACGCGAAACACTTCGATCTGGCTAGCCGGAATGAAGCCGCGAAGGCTGCCCACCATGCACTCCAGGCCACCAGTATTCGATCCGGTGATCCGTGCTTCGACGACCGTACCTTCCACCAGATCAGACCAATCTTGAACTGAAACAGCCGCGCCCGGTACGGTAACTTCGTACAGACCGTCGTCGGCATTGATTCCGGTAACGACAACCTCTAGCTGAGCTCCGACCAAGGGCGGTTCCTTGAACTGGCGCACGGATGCCACGCCTTGGTTGCGGCCGCCCAACGAGAAAAACACGTTGTCGCCATGGATCTTGATGACCGTCGCTCGACAACGGGAATCCATGTCCAACAGTTCGCCAACGTCCTCATCCGGTCCCGATGACGCCAATTCGTGCAATTCGTCCAATGACGCGTCGCCAAGAGCCGCATCGATCTCTCGCTCCAGATCTGGAGGCAACGAGTCGCGAACTGATGGCACTGGGACCTTTTCCCGATATGCGCGGGTTCCTTCTGTTGCGGAAGCCGTCGTCTGCGATCCTTGCTCCTTCTGCTCGTCCGCCGGCCTGGCAAGTGGCTTCGCAGGCCGAGTTCCGCCGGCAAGACGAGGCTTGCTCGAGGTGATTTGCTCTCTGCTCTCAGATCGCCGCGACCCGATGCGGATTTTTCCGCTCAGCGGACCCGATCTCTTCGCGGCAGACGCTGGTTCTGAGTCCGCGGAAGCCCCGGCAGGTGCCTCGTCCACGGCGGATGCGTCCGATGGTTCGCTCGCATCGGACGCTGAAGCCTCCTGGCTTTCTGACGCGAGGTTCGGCGTGTCGGCCGGTGCCGGCGTGTCTGGGGCGTCCACGGTAGGCTGCTCGCCGTCGGGGCATTCCCTTTCGGGCCGGCTTGCCGAAGGCTGGTCTGTCGAATCGACAGGCACGGGAGCGTCGGCATCCGTGGCGGGGGATTCCTCCGGTGGCGGAGGAGCGTCGTCGTCGATAGGCGTCTGGCTGGGATCGGTGGTCATAGCAAAACGGCTTCGGTGGCAGATAGAAGGCCAAGGCGGGACAAGTTGGAAGCATGAAGATATCGTGAATCGCAATACTGCACGCCTTATCAGTGTACCATCCTTCGCCCGGCAAAGGTATGGCCCGTTTCGACAGTTCTGCGACACAAACCCGGACTCGCCGCCCTTGGACTGGGCGGGCGGTTCGCGTAAAGTTATTGGGCGGTAACACTTTGCCAGCGAGCGGCTGGTGCCGCGTGGGAAAACTTGTCTGATTATGGCGTTTGGGGGCACTTGGGCAGCAGGCAGAGCGGAATTTCAAGGGCCCGGCAACCGTAGGAGTGGCAATCGATGGCATTTCAGTTTCAATGCCCGCAATGTGCGAATGTGCTGCAGGCTGAGGAGTCCCAAGCGGGAGAGCAGAGCCAGTGTCCCCTTTGCCAGACATTGTTCATCATTCCCGCCCCCATCGCGCCAGCACCTGCTTCGCCGTTTCCCGGGCCCGCCGCTGCGGCACCGGCGGCCCCAGCCGGACCTCAGGCCCCATTTCCAGGCGTTGTCGACACGTCGCCAACCGCTCCAGGTGGACCACAGGCACCCTTCCCCGGCGTCGGCGGAACGGGAGGCGGGGGTGGTGGGGCGCCGGCAGCTTTCGAGATGAAGGAGCCTGAACTGCTCCACATCCCGTGCCCAGAGTGCAAGGAGACGCTTGAGACTCCGGTCGAGATGCTAGACCAAGACGTCATGTGCCCGCACTGCGAGGCGCAGTTCCGGCTGCGCCGGCGTGATAGTGTGGAATTCAAAAGAAAGAAGGAGCAACTAGAGAAGATCAAGGAGCACAAGGTCGGTAAAGCCTGGTTCAACTGGGCAATCATCGTCGTGGTGCTGGTGTTGATCTTCCTTCTGTTCCTGATTTTCTCCTCGGGAAGCGGGTAGGTCCGCGCCTGACTCAAGGAGATTGCGGATCCAATTGCACCCAATCTTCATTTTCCAGACCGATTGGATGTATGGCGACACTGCCGCTGCGCTCGCCCGGACAGGCCAAAATGGCGGATAGCTCCTCGTGGTCGGCGCAGTACCGCTCGGCCTTGTCCAACCCCATCACGTAGAAGGCAGTGGCGAGTGCGTCGGCCTGAGCGGCAGTAGGTGCGATGACCGTGGCCGATAACACGCCCTCGGCCGGCCATCCGGTGCGAGGATCCAAGACGTGGCCGTAGCGACGCCCTTTGTAGTGGAAGAACTGCACGCCGGAGCCGGACGTCCCGAGCGCGCGGTCGCGCAGCCAGATCTCTGCCATTCGTTTGTCGGGGCGTAACGGATGACGCAGAGCCACCGACCAGCCCTTGGTCGGCCCGTCTGCCCTGGAACGGGAGCCGGCGGCTAGAATACTGCTCTGCCCGCCGTGAATCAAGAAGTCGTCGACACCAGCATCACGCAACATTTCCGTGCAGCGATCAAGCGCGTACCCTTTGCCGATCGCGTTCAGATTGATCTCGACGCCCGGTTTTCGAAAACGAATCGTTCGGTTTTCGGCGTCCAACTCCACCCATTGGCTTCCGACGGTATCAAGGGCCTGACGCACGTCGTTCTCGTCCGGAAAACGCCCCTGGCGACGATGGAATCCCCAGACCTCGGAGAGTGGTCCTGTGGTTGTTTCGAATGCGCCTTGCGTCTCGGCGGATAGATTCAACGCCTGTTCGAACAGTGCGAACAGCCGTGGCTCGACGGCCACTGTTTCGTCGGCCGCTCGCCGGTTGATGGCGCTTAATTCGCTGTCGCCGCGAAAGACAGTCATCTGGTTCTCGAGTGTCTCCACGAGATCGAGCGCTGCTAACGCTACCTCCGGCGCATCCGGATGCTGCCCGGCGTTCAGGTAGACCTGAAACTCGACGGCCATCGCCCGGCGGCTGATCTGGACCAAGTATGAAGGAGCATGGCCTTCCGAGCCGGCCGAGTCCGGCGGTTCGAGTTGCGAGCCGCTTTGGTCGGCCAGATCCTGCATGGCCCGCGCCGCTGCACGTCCCTTAAGAAAATCCCGGCGGCTGGTTTTGCGTTTCGAAGGCATGACTAGCTCAATTCAAATGCTACGGCTGCCTGGTATTCTGCCTCAATGCGAATGTATTTGCCAATATCCGCTCGGGCAAGGCGCACGGCGTAATTGCTTGGATTCGCCAGCCGGAGAAGAAGTAACTCCAGAAGTCAATCTAGGCTAAATACATAGGCTTCTCCGATCAAGGAGAGTATTCCGCATCTAACGCGTTTGATGAATTTGATGATGAT
>JADHUC010000156.1 GCA_016784735.1 Pirellulaceae bacterium
CACCCTCACGCAGTTGCGGGCCTCTAGTACTTTGTCGATCGGAGTCACAGTTGGTATACTGCCTTCCTTAAGACCTTCGTTCTCGTACAGGGGACTTGCACCCCACAAAACTAGACGCCATGCCAGGCGTACCAATCGGGGGCACGCGAGGCGAGTACGCCCGCGTGATCCGAGACGTTCGTGGCCGTCATTTCCTTGGCTCGCACGCTCGCGTCGGCAATTCCTGTTTCCTCGCTCAAGCCGGTCTGCTCTAATACGGTGACGATGCTGCCGTCACCCTCCTACCCGCTGTGACCCTCGCAAGTCGCGTGCTTGTTCGTGGACCCAGGCCGCCCGCTTGTGGGTCCACCACACGGTGGCAAGAACGCTTCCTGCCCATACAGGTACCTACCCATAGCATGAAGGGACGTAGATTATGCCGTCCGAGAGTCGCTTGGGATCACGTTTCTTTCTTTGCTTGTTGTGTGTCGCCTGGCCGATCGCCGGAGCGACCGCAGCCGAACCATCGTCCGACGAGGCTCGTCTCGCCGTACTAGTCGATAGCCATTCTGCGGAGGATCAAGGAGCGGAAACCAAAGCGGTGATTCAGTTGGCGCGCGAACGGTACAAGGCGGATGTACTGACGCCCAATGGCGAAGGAGCGTTTCTCGACGCCACCGGCCGCGAGCGATCTCTGGCTGCGTATCTAGTCGTCTGGTATCACCAAGGCGATTCAATTGACCAGACCGGACTCGTCTATCGCCCGAAGACACTGGACACTCTGCGCGCCTACGTGACGGACGGACATAGCATGTATCTGTCCGGTGCAGCGTTGGCCATGGTGCGCCAGCTTCGCGTCGAGCCAATCCAACCACGACGCGGCGGTCCAGGCAGCGACGGCAGTCGCGCTGGGCTCGTGCCATTGTGTATCGATCACCCGATCTTCCGCGGTTTGAGCACGGGGGGGCGCCCGGTCGATATTAGCAACCGGGGCTTTCCCGCGTTCGCCGATTTCCATGCCAGCGGCGGACCGACGCGAGGCATGCTGCTGGCCAGAACACCGGGTGGATCGGAGAATCCCTTAGTCGAATACGAACTGGGCAAAGGACGGATCGTGGCCATGGGGTGGCGGTTGCCCCACTACAGCTACCTGGATAATCCGCACCGCAGCAATCTGGAACAACTGACGTCTAACATCCTCACCTACCTGGCCGACCGCAATCAATGGCAGAAAATCGTACTCCGTCCTGTGCCGGGGCCCAGTCGACCGAAGATAGAACCGGGAGTACCCGAAGCCCATTTTCGCGCTCTCGAATTGGCGATCCGTGACCTCCAGGAGACGTTTGCCGACCGTTATCCCGATTCCATAATGTACTTACGACGTCTTGCGGAGTTGGAGGCTGAACACGACGCTCTGCGGGGCGGCGAAGAGAAGATCGACGGCGATACGCTGGCCAAGTTGGACGAACTGGCCGAACGGTTCAGTTCGTTAAGAGCCGACGCCTTGTTAGCCAATCCGCTCTTGGATTTCGACGAATTGTTGCTCGTCCGCCGAGGCATAGGCCAAATGGGCCTGCCAACGAATTGGCAGAGCAACTCCAGTCTGAGGCCCAACGGCTACGACAACCAGATTGCGGTCCTTTCGCCGGCGCGTCCGGGCGGCAAGCTGCGGACGCTGTTCGAGCCGGACGGGGGACGTTTCGTCGGCGACGTCGATTTGCACTTCGATGCCGACCGCTTGTTGTTTTCCATGCCGAACGAATCCGGGCGGTGGCGTGTCTGGGAACTGCGAAGTGACGGTACCGGCCTGCGTGAGTTGCCGTTGATCAACGAGCCGGACGTGAGCAACTACGATGCGTGCTATCTACCGGACGGCCGTATCATCTTCACGTCCACAGCCCCGTTTGTCGGCGTACCGTGTGTGCGCGGCAGTTCGCACGTCACGAATCTGTACCTATTGGAAGTGGACGGAACGATTCGCCAGCTTACGGTGGACCAGGAGCACAACTGGTGCCCGACCATGTTGAACAATGGACGAGTGCTGTACCAACGTTGGGAATACTCCGATACACCGCATGCGTTCTACCGGTTGCTGTTCCACGTGAACCCGGACGGCACGGGGCAGATGGAATACTACGGCAGCAACTCCTATTGGCCCAACGCAATGTTCTATGCGCGCCCCGTGCCGAATCATCCCACGAAGTTCGTGGCCGTGATCGGCGGCCACCACGACCAGCCGCGGATGGGCGAATTGATACTGTTTGATACGGCTCGGGGACGATACGAAACCGATGGCGTGGTGCAACGAATTCCGGGACGCGGAGAGGCGGTGGAACCAATCCTGCTGGACGGGCTGACGCGTAACCGGTGCCCGCGTTTCCTGCATCCGTATCCGTTGTCCGACAAGTACTTTCTGGCTTCCTGCCAACCGGCGCACGGCCGGCCGTGGGGCATCTACCTGGTGGACGTGTTCGATAACTTTGTGCTGCTGCACGAGGAAGCGGGCTACGCGATGCTGGAACCGATCCCGATCCGCCGAACGGAACGGCCGCCGCTCATCCCCGATCGCATCGACACAGCACGGGAGGACGCCATTGTGTTTATGTCGGACGTGTACCAAGGCGGCGGCTTGAAGGGCATACCGCGCGGAACCATCAAGAAGCTGCGGCTGGTATCCTATCATTTCGCCTATCACGGCATGGGCGGACAAGTGGACCGCGTCGGTTTGGACGGGCCGTGGGACATCAAGCAAGTAATGGGGACGGTGCCGGTCGAAGACGATGGCTCGGCACATTTTCGAGTTCCCGCCTATACGCCGATTGGCGTTCAGCCGTTGGACGCTGAAGGCAAGGCCGTGCAACTGATGCGAAGCTGGTTCACGGCGATGCCCGGCGAAGTGCTCTCGTGTGTAGGCTGCCACGAACGGCAGAACACGAGCCCGCCGAGCAAATCGACCGTCGCCGCCGTTCGTCAGCCTTCTGAAATCGCTTCGTGGTATGGTCCCACACGCGGCTTCAGCTTCCGCCGCGAGGTGCAACCGGTGCTGGACCGGCTCTGCGTAAGTTGCCATGACGGCACGAAGTTGTATGAAGGGCAGACGCTTGCGGACTTGACGGATCGGCCTGACGTTAATCCCGAGGGCAAAGCGGCGACCTACAATGGTGGTGCGCATTTCTCGCCGTCGTACATGGAATTGCGCAGATTCGTCCGATCGCCAACCATCGAAAGCGACGCCCACCTGCTGGTGCCTCGCGAATTCCATGCCGACACGACAAAGCTGGTGCAGATACTCCAAAAAGGACACCACGGCATTCCATTGGACATGGAAGCCTGGGACCGAATCATCACCTGGATCGACTTGCATACGCCGGCGCATGGCACTTGGAGCGAGATCGCTGGTGAGGCGAGGGTCACGCACCAGTATGAACGGCGGCGAGAGATGCGGAAACGCTATACCGGTGTGGAGGACGATCCGGAACTGATTGTTGCGTCGGTGGAGAGTCCTCGGCCAAGGGGCGAGAGTGAGACCGCAACATCTTCGCTTCCGAAGGAACCGGCGGCAGCCGGCCCGCTTGCCGGCCCATCCGTCGTTGGCTGGCCGTTTGACGCTGTCGAAGCAGCGAATCGTCAGCAGGCCGCGGGGCCAACGACCACTTGCAGCTTTGAGGTTGGTCCCGGCGTGACGATGGACATGGTACTGATCCCGGCGGGGCAGTTCGTGATGGGTGACGAGAACGGCGAGAAGGACGAACGTCCGTCGTGTTCCGTTGAGATCGACCGGCCTTTCTGGCTTGGCCGATTCGAAGTCACGAACGAGCAATACAGTCTGTACGACGCCACGCACGATAGCCGCTTGGAGCATGGAGACTTCCTGCAGTTCAGCCATCGAGAACGCGGTTACCCTGTAGACGCACCCAAGCAGCCCGCATTACGTGTATCGTGGCACAACGCCATGGATTTCTGTCGCTGGCTAAGTGACAAGACGGGACGGCGATTCTCGTTGCCCTCGGAAGCTCAATGGGAATACGCCTGTCGCGCCGGCACGGCAACAGCGGCCTGGTACGGCGACTTGGGCAGTGATTTCTCGCCGTTTGCCAACGTTTCGGATGCCACCAATCACTCGGTGGATACATTCGGTTTTGGGCTTCCGTCCGGCGCGATTCCGCTGTGGCGACCGGCCGACACTCGGTTCGACGACCGTCACCGAGTTTCGGCACCGGCGGGAACGTTTCAGCCGAATCCGTGGGGCCTTCACGACATGCACGGAAACGTGGCCGAGTGGACCCGAACGGCATATCGTCCGTATCCGTATGCGGCAGGCGACGATCGCGAATCTCCAGATGCCGGCGGCAAACGCGTCGTTCGCGGCGGTTCCTGGTACGACCGCCCGAAACGTTGTCGCAGCTCTTTCCGTCTGGCATATCCGCCGGATCAAGTCGTATTCGACGTGGGATTCCGCGTGATGTGTCAAGTGGACGAGGCCCACCGATTGGGACAATCGGAAGAACATTAGTCGGCAGCTTCAGAGACTTCGCGCCCACGCCGTCGGATGTTACAGTCCATGTCATGAGTTTCGTTGTACTGAGTGGCCAGCCTGTCCTTGCCGTGGAGCATCGTGATGAGACGAATCGTCCTGCCGGTTCTACTGACTTCCATCCTCTTTGGCTCGACTGCGCCCGTGGCGGCTGGCGACCAGCAGTGGACTCGTTTTCGCGGGCCGAATGGTTGCGGCATCGGTCAGGCTTCGCACATACCCGAGACGTGGACCGAGAGCGACTACAACTGGAGGATACAACTGCCCGGCAAGGGCTTCAGTTCACCCGTGATTTGGGATGACCGGCTGTACGTGACCAGCACCATCGAAGAGTCGGCGACCTTCATCGTCTTTTGTCTGAACACCACCGACGGTAGCGTGAGGTGGAAGCGGCAGTTCCAGGCCAAGCCGCATCCGAAGTACAAGGCGAACTGCGATGCCTGTGCCACACCGGCGGTCGACGCAGAGCGCCTCTACGTGGTCTGGGCGACGCCCGATGAACACGTCGTGTGTGCGCTGGACCAACGCGACGGTACGGAAATTTGGCAGCGCGATCTGGGGCCGTTCGTGGCCGAGGATGGCTTCGGACCGTCCCCCGTGCTGGTCGGCGATGTCGTCGTGTTGTCCAACGACCAGGACCCGGGCGGAACCAGTACGATCGTGGCGTTGGACCGAAAGACGGGCCAGACTCGCTGGCAGGTCGACCGGGAGTCGAAGAAGGCCACGTTTTCCACGCCGTGCCTTTTCGAGCCGGAGGGTGGGAAGCCCCAGGTCATCGTGCTGAGTTGCGCCCACGGTGTCACCAGTCTCGATCCAGTCAGCGGGGCCGTAAATTGGGCTCTGGACGACGTGTTTGAACTCCGCACGACCGGCTCGCCTCTCGTCGCCTCGGGGATGATCTTTGCCAGCAACGGCGGAGGAACCTCGGGCAAGTATCTGGTGGCGGTCAAACCGGGAATCCCCGAGCAGGGCGTGGCTCCGGAAGTCTTGTATCGGATCGACCAGGCCGCACCCTACGTGATCACGCCGGTGGCCAAATGGCCGTTGGTGTTCATTTGGAGCGATCGGGGAATCGTCACCTGTATCGACGGACCGTCGGGCAGGATTCACTGGCGGGAGCGGGTTGGCGATAAGTATCTAGGGTCTCCGATTCGCATTGACGATCGGATCTTCTGCATGGCGAATTCCGGCGAGATGGTCGTGCTGGCCGCGACCGACGAGTTCAGGGTCCTCGCCAGGATCGATCTGGGCGAACCGAGCCACAGCACGCCGTCGGTGAGCGATGGCGTGATGTACCTGCGGACCTACTCACACGTCATGTCGTTGGGAGGTAGCGTCACTTCGGCGTGTTCTTCCCCTCCGCCTCTTGGATCAGTTTCTCCAGAGCGGCGTCAATGGACTTCTCGCCGGGATGGCCGATCCACTTGTGCCGAATCACACCCTTGTGGTCGATGACATAAAACGCCGGCGTTGCAGGCGAGTTCCACTTGCGACTGATCGCTCCGTCGTCCGCAAACGTCCGCCAATTGAGATTCTCCTTCTCCATGACCTCCTTGAGTGCTTCTGGCTTGTGAGGCAAGAGGTTGATGCCAACCAAGGCAAAGGGCTTGTCTTTCAGGTTCTTGACGAGCGACCGCTCGTGGGGCCAATGGGCCCGTCACGTCAGTCAGTACTCGCTCCAGAAGTAGAGCAACACGACCTTGCCCCGATAATCACTCAGTTTGAATTGCCGGCCGTCCTGGTCTTGGCCTTCGATGTCGGGGGCCAACTTGCCGAGCGACAGATGGCGGATGTCGTATAACGCCGCTTTGGCCTGTGCGCCTACCGTGCCGACGCGGATCTTCACGTCGCCGTATTCTCCGGCGGCCCGCTCGAATAGCGTTTCGATTCGCCTGGCGAGTTTGGCTCGGCCCAGTCGTTGCAGTCCCGGAAGGTATTCTTTGCCAAACACGGCTTCGTAGTGTTTGGTCAATTCCGGGCGGTCTTCGGCTAGCTGAAGCATCCGCAACCGGTCGTACAGGAACTGCGCCAACGCAAGGCAGGCCACAGCCTGGACGTCGCGATGAGGGTTCACCCGCAGCACGGTGCTCAGAAACTCCTCGCTTTCCATCCGGTAGCTATACCGCATCCGGTCGACCACAGGGGCGAGCTTATCGCTAAGGACGTGGTCGCGCAGCAGGAGAGTGACCGTCTTGCCGGCCGAATCGTCCGTGCTCCCGGCCGGGAAGTCCGAGCGGTTCATCTGCCAGGCGATCTGCGCCGCCGAGTCCGTGGTACCCAAAGCCTGGACCGCCTGCCGCAAAATCTCCAGAGCGACTGGGTCCCTGGGATTCTTTTCGGCCAGTTCCACAAACTTCGCCGGAAACGTGCCGATACGCTCCACGGCCGCCTTGCGTTCCAGGTCGGTCTTAGCCTTCCGCATACCGCCGCTCACGGGTCGGTATTCCCTGAGGAGCGCCGCGCATTGCTCTGCTGGCGTGCCCGGGTCGGCTTGGCCTCCTTCCTCGGCCAGCACGCTGCCCGGCTCATGCGCGAATGCCTGTGCCGAATACACGGTCAATACAGCGATTAGGAAAAGTGACAGTGGTTTCATGTCATCCTCCCTTGTGCAAGAAATATTTGTCCAAGTTCAGCTCCCCTAGTGTGACGGTGTCATCGACACGTTGCGCACGTCTCTGCTTTGATATAGTTACTCCTTGGATCAGACCGACGAGCGTCGCGTGCCGACTGCGCGAACATTGCCCAAGTATGACAAAAGGACGTTGCCAGTCGATATGGTAACTTAGATAATGAACAGCCGACGGGCTAATCCCATTGGCCGCGGGACTTTCGCAGGCCGGAGCATAAGGAGCAACGATGCGTACCAGTACGATTGGTCTGATGCTGTTTGCGGTAGCCTTCGTCGGCTGGTCCGACGCGTCGTCGGCGGAGACACCCGGTGATGAGCCCCCTGAGGGATACCACTTGGTGGCCGAGGATAACTGCGGCACCCAGAATCAGCCGCATGTGGTGGTGGGCACTCGTTGGCTGTATCCCCCGGATATGGTTCAAGCTCCCGACGAACATCGGGCAATCGTCTTCGACAACAACGTCTGTGTGCTGTGCTACCTGAAGCCCAATTCCGAGGCGTCGTACAAGGTAGACGTGGTTTACGTGGATAATGGTGGAAGAACCCAACGCCTGGAAGCCAACGGCCGGCAAGTGCACGGGGACCTGCAATTGCCCGTCAGGCGTCCACGCCGATTTCTGTTCGACATCCCGAAGGCGGCGTACGCCGATGGCAAGAAGCTGGAGTTGAAGTTCATCAGGGTCGCCGGAGCCAACGCGATCGTTTCGTACGTCCGCATTTGGTCCACAGACGATACTCCGCTGGGGGCTCTGTCGCCGACAGAGCTTGCGGCTTACCAACCGCCCAAGCCGCCACCGCCGAAACCCGCCGTTCCGCCAAAGCCACTCTGGGAAGTCGATGGACCGATCGAAGAAGACTGGGTCTTGCGGGACGGACTGCGAAGACGCCCGCTCGATGACGCCTGGGAGAAGCCGGAAACGGTCGTCGAAGACCGGGTCGTTCCAAGTGTGGACAAACACCTCGAGCGTGGCACGGCAATCGCTGCGGACGTCCGCCGCTTGGACGGAGAAGACCTCGACGCGGATGTCCGAACGCTCGCCCGGGCCACGCAGGCCCGCGACGATCTGTTGGCCGAAGAGTCCTTTGATCCGGCTGCGTGGAAGAAGGTCTATCTCGACGTCCGCTGGGCGGTCCGGCAGTTGGCTTTCAACCACCCGCTTCTTCACCAGAGTGACGGACTGCTGTTCGTGCGACGGCATCATGCACACCACGCCCATCAGTGTGCTCGCCGCAGATCCCGGTACAACGAACTAGGTGGAGAGATCTGCATCCTCCAGGATCTCGACGCGGGCGGCCAAGGGCGCGTCGTTTCGCTTACGAACGAGAAATTCCCGGAGGGATTATTTGGCCGGCCGGATGTCTCCTTCGATGGCAAGCGGATCGTCTTTGGTTTCGCGGCAGCCGACGTGAAGGACCAAGAAGAAGGCCCCTGCGTAACCAGCGGGGGAGCAGACTCGATCGGCAACGGGACTTACTATCAGGTCTGGGAAATGGGATTAGACGGCCAAACGCCGCCTCGGCAGATCACCCGTGGCAGCTCGCGACGGGAAGAGAGTACGGATCCGATCTACCTGCCCGATGGGCGGATCGCGTTCATGTCTCCACGTGCCGGAGGGATGGTACAGTGCGGCGACTGGGCTTGGGCGGACTGCATGTTCACGATCGAGGCCGACGGCTCCGACGTTCGTCAAATCACTTGGTCGAAGGAAGGGGAGTGGGATCCGTGCTTGATGGACGACGGCTCGATCATGTTCACTCGGTGGGAATACGTGATGCGTTTTTGGAGACCGACGCAACTGATCTGGAACGTCCGCCCTGACGGTACCAATCCACGCATCATCAGCGGCTACCTCACCGGCGAGCGCAACTACGCGCGCTGCCGTCAGATTCCCGGGACCAGTAAAGTGGTCTGCGTGGAAGCGCACCATCACAACGACGGCAGCGGCAACATCTTGATCGTCGACCTCGGTCACGGCCGCGACACGGCCGAGGGCGAAAAACGCCTTGTTCTTGGGGCATGCGACTGTCCGTACCCCGTCAGCGAAGATTACTTTCTGATCTCCTACGACCCTCAGGGAGTGGGAGCCGAGGACAGACGCACGGCCCGGCAAGTGGCGATCTATTTGGCAGACGTCTACGGCGGGTTGGAGTTGGTCTATCGCGATCCGGAACTGTCGGCCATGTATCCGATGCTGATCCGCCCAAGAACCAGACCTCCGTTGATCCCCGAAATCAAGCCGGACGACGGGCGGCAGTACGGCGAATTCCTCGTGCAGGACGTACACCAGGGGCTGCCCGAGTCGATGAGCGGCCAGGCCCGCCATCTCCGCATCGTTCAGGCCCACGAGCGTCATATCCACACGTCGCCTTGTAACATCTGGGTGGGAATGGGCGGCTTCGAGACCAAGACCGTGCTGGGAACCGTTCCGGTGGAGGAGGATGGATCGGCGTATTTCCGCGTGCCGTCCGGCAAGGCCGTCTTCTTCTCCGTGTTGGATGAGGATTACCAGGCGCTTCACACCATGCGAATGACGACGGACGTTAAGCCGGGCGAGTACGTTGGCTGCGTCGGTTGCCACGAGCCGATGCCCGCCGCCCCGATGACTCGCGAGACGCCTCTGGCTATGATGCGCGCGCCCTCGGAGATCGAGCCGCCTCCGTGGGGCGTCGAGACGTTCGGATTTCCGAAGCTCGTCCAGCCGATCCTCGACAAGCACTGCGTCGATTGTCACGACGGCTCAACCGGCGCGAACAAGTCCTTTGATTTGAGGGCAGGCGCGGACAAGCCGGAGGTTTTTGTTCCCGACGTCTGGACCACGTATGCAGAAGGCTACAAGAAGCAGTACGCCAACCAGTCCTATTGGACGCTGTTGCCATATGTGGCGCATGCGGATATCAATCGCTACCATACGCCTCCAGGCTCATGGGGCTCCCGTGTCAGTCCTCTTATAAAGACCCTGGCCGACGAAGACCACCAGGAGGTCCGCTTGAGCGAGGCGGAATGGCGTACGCTTTGCGCGTGGATCGACTGCAACATCCCCTACCTCGATGACTACCGGAAGTTCGCCGTCGACCCAACGATCCGCGAAGCGGCCGCGGCAGGCGCCCCCATCCCACACGACGGCGCCGCATCCCAATGACATGTTGGTCGTTTGGGATTTTGGGCACTCGCTTACAGTGATTCTAGCTGTATTCGTTTAACCCGAAGCCGGAGGCGATGGCGTACGCTACGTGTGGACGATCCATCCCACTGCCCGCCATCGCCTCCGGCTTCGGGTTAAACGAACGTGAGCCTTCGATAATGCGAGAATAATTGGCAACCGGTGCTTACTTCGCGGCGTCAAAGAAAATCCCGCTGATTACGGCGTTCCTTCCCTGGATCTTGCGGATCTCCACCTGAACGCGCCCACGGATTCTCCACGTGATGTATCGGCCGGTGTGAAAGGCCGTGAGGCTCCGCGTGTCCAGTATCGCACCGCTGCCGCTCCGGATCTCCACGGTCTGTTGCCGGGTGCCCTGCTGGTCCCAGTCCACGAAATACGTCGTCATCCGGTGGAGGGAATTCCCAACGTCGATCGTAAAGGTCACTGCATCGCCGTACCGACACGCGGCGATTCGATCCTCGGCGGTGGGCGTGTCGGCCGAATAGGCCAAGGCACGCTTGTCACTGGTTTGCGGCTGCCAAGTCCAGATCGGGCTGCCTTGGAGTGCCTGCCATGTGGCGCGGACAACACCGGCCTCGCCTCGAACGCCCCAACTGACCGAGGCGTACGGCGGCAGCTTCGCCTCTTTGCCAATCAATTCGTATCCATCGGTCCCGAATTGCCCTTTCCAGTCGCCCTGGAGATGGTCATCCATACCGACGAACTCGACGGCAGCGACGGTCGTCGATTCCGGTTCCGGGTTGGCAGCGCTTTCAGCAGAGACGGTGAAGTAGATCCGATTTTCTCGATAGACCACCGCATCGTCCTTGCACGACTCCATCACCAGGTACAGCCGTCGGTTCGCCGTCCCGGGCGCCGGCACCTTGAACCGGATCACTTGCGTCACATGAAATCCTGGCTGGACTTCAAATGGGCCCAGCACCGCGCCCTCGACGGCGACCGGACCATCGGGACTGTCCCAACGAGCTGTCCATTTCAGCGACATGGTATTGCCCGCCAGCCCGCCGTTGAACACTTCGATCCGGCGATCGACTGCTTCTCCAGCAGCGTAGACCGGCGCTGTGTACGGCCATTCGATCTGCCCTTTGCCAACCGGTCGGCTCAAGGGCGGGTTGTTCTTCAAGATCTCATGATCCACCAGCAGATAGGGATGCAGGCTCTGCTGCACAAAACGGGCGATCGGCGAACCCCAGCCGTTCACGTCGTCTTTGCGGTCGGGGCCGTTGTTCGCCTTCCAGGCGTGCTGCGCGTGACTCATGCCTTCCAAAAAGTTCGGCCAATAGTTGATCCAGCTCCACGGTGCGAAGTAAGCCCAGTCGTAAAGCCGCAACTGCTGGGCGCCCAGAGCGAACGCCGCCATGCCGTCGGTCTCCCAGAAGTGTTCGCCCATGTTTCGGATGAAGTCCCCGCCTTTGTCGATCTTGCTGTAGTGATCGTCGATATAGGCATGGCCTCGCTTGACCCCGTCGATCCGGCCGACGCCGTAACCGTGCAACTCGTAGACCAATGGGCGCATGTCGTCTTCTTCCAAGATCGCGTCGATCAGCGGGCGCCAGGGCCAGTCCTTATCCGCCGGCCCGCGGACCTCGTTGGTCAGCGAGTAACGGACGACGCTGGGATGGTTTCGGCAGAGCCGCGCCATTTCCTTGACGGTCTGCGGGTTGTATACGTCGTGGTACCTGGACAGGCCGTTGCCCCACGTTACCGCTTCCGGCATCAGCATGAATCCCATTTCGTCGGCCGACTGCATCATGTATTTGGTCGGTATGGAGCAGCAGATCCGGTTCGTGTTGATCCCGATGCGCAGGTAACGCCGCCACGTCTCGGGGCAACCCGTGACGGGGCCGGTGGGTGGCAGGAAGGCGGGCGAGGTCGAGTAACAATCGTAGTGACTCATCTGGCTCTCGACAGTGCCGTCGCTGATGTTCGTCACACGTACACCGTTGACCGTGTAATAGTACGGGCCTTCCGCATGCTCGCAGAAACCAAAACGCTCAGTCCTGCGGTGCCAGAGGGTCGCCGCTTCCTTCAGTTCCAGGTTCAGGTTGTGCAGTCGGGCGACGTAATCCTCACTGAACGGGATATTGGGCCACCAGTAGCTCTCCCGCCCCAGACCCCACGGGAACGGCCCCAGCGAGATCCGCTTCACTTGCTCGGCCGGAACTGTGAATGTCGCCTCAGGAACCGCAGGGTAGTCCCACGGGTCGGCATTCCACGAAGCAAGTTCTCCCGTTAACGTCAGCGTCTTCTCTTGGGACGAGCTGTTGCGTACCCAGACCAGCACCTCCAGATTATCATTGGTCACCGACGGTTTGACGAAAACGTCCTGGATGTGGACCGCAGGACAGACGGCCAGTTTGACGTACTTAGTGATGCCGTACGCGAATTTTGTGTTCCCTGCCCAACGGCACCAATCCTCCGAGCCCGCGGGAAAGTCGAACCCGACCGGCACATCGCAGACCTTTCCCTGGTGGTAGTGTCGCCGATGGTAAGCCTTGACCTTGAGCGTATACTCCCCGCCCGGTGCGCCAGCGCCGGTGAGGTCGACTTCAAAAGGTGTCAATGACCCGACATGACCAGCGACCAGCGTGTCGTCGATGAACACGTCGGCACCGTAGTTGACCGCGCCAAAGAGGATCTTGGTGACTTGACCCTCGGCCACCTTGGGGATCCGAAGCCTCCGCTCGTAGATCACGTGATCATCCACGCCGGTCATCGTGTCGATGGGCGGATTCTGAAGGTCCGAGTTCCACCCGCCGCCGGGAACCACGATGGCGCGGGGCGGCCCGCCGTCGGCGCTGAGTGTCCATGCCTTGTCCGATGCCAAATCCACTTCCTGCAGAGCTTCACCTTTGCACGGGACGACGAAGATCAGGAGAAACGCCGCACTCATTGGCATACATTGCATAACGATTCCCTTTGAGTGGGATCTATATCGAAAAAGTCGATTTCCGTGGACGGTTCCGGAGCCGAAGTGCTCGTCGATTATAGACCGACCTTTCAGGGTGGGAAACACTGCAAGTGCTTGGTCTCCCAGAACTTGGGATGAGCCCACACATAAGTACCCGTTCAGAAGTTTCCGTGCGGAATAGAAACCCGGTTTTTCCGAAAAAACCGGGTTTCTACCACCGGTCCGATATCCGAAAACTTGTGGTGAGAGACTTAGCAGTGCGCGCCCCTGCTCCACTCATTCCGTCGCGACAGCAAAGAACGTCTTTGCGTCGGCCACACTGATTCCGCCACCTGAGTCATCGCTCGCAGCAATTGTCTGACAACACCTTCGGTACTCGGGTCCCTCACCGCCGCCTCGGCCCGATTCCCGCGCAAGTCCGCAAAGTGTCGCAGAACGCATGGGTATCTCGGGCGCTTCCGGCTGTGTCAGAAAAAGAGTGCCGAATTGCTGCTAGACCTGCGGTCAGGACCAGCGCACCAAAATGGCTCGATTCTCGGTGTGTCTCACGCGCCACGAGTTGTTGAAACAAACAACACTTTTTCACTGACTCTCGAAAGTGCGCCGGTGTGTCAGACCTCTGTCTCCAAACACAAGTGGCTAGCTTGCGGAGGTGTGCGCCACCTGAGCGCCTTAGGGTCGCTCCGATTCGAAGACAAGACGCACTTCATCTGAGGGTAAGGCATGTCTCCAATGTCGTCCGAAGCGAGACATTTCCCACGGGCTTTCGGCATCCATTTGCTTGTAGTCGCCTGCGTGATTTGGGAAAATTACGTAAAAAGTTGCGCTATGGATGAGCCCGTTTGACGCCCAGAATTTAGAGCGTCCTTTCTACAGCAACGAGGCGCGGTCCGACCTCTCTACTTGGCGGTGGTGAAGTATGGGTAGCGACGACAGCGTGAACTCTTCTGGCAGCGAGCGTCTGAACGAAATCATCGCCGAGTATCTGAGGGCTGCCGAAGTTGGCGAGGCACCCGATCGGCGGGAGCTCTTGGATCGGTATCCAGATCTGGAGGGCGAGCTTGCGGCGTTCCTCGCGGATCATGACAAGATAGAGGAGTTGGCCAAGCCGGCTGAATCTGTGGGTGAGGCCAAAGGAGAGTCGCCCGGTCTGGATGCGCCTACACTACCTCCCGGACAAGGCAAAAGAGGCCGTCCGCAACGCCGGCTTCGACCCCGACCGGCCGCCGAGTGTTCCAACGCGGCTTCGCTAAGCGGAGGTAGTGACAGATCGACAGAACTGGCACGGCTATCCAACCGCAGCCCTTGAGTTGGAGCGGAACAATGAGCATCTCTTTCCGATGTCCCGGATGTGGTAAAGAGCACAGAACAGGAAACGACTTCGCCGGAAAGCAGGTCCGATGCGACTGTGGGACGGTAGTACGAGTTCCGGCTGCTACAGTTGAAACGCCGGACAGAGACCAAGACCGCGGCAAGGGAAAAAGCCTCCTTTTCTTGCAGGGAGAGATCCTCTCGGAGCGACAGTGTCTCGTTCTGGTAAACGCCATCGCTCTGACGATCTTCGGTTTGGTCTGGTTCGTCCCTGCCGATCACTGGTTGCGACCGGCGCTGTTCGTCGTGCTCGTTTTCACGCTACCGATCGTCTTCCTCACGTTGATCGGCCACCCTCCCGTCATGACCCTCTCGCCGTTTATCCGTTCCTCTCGAGAAAGGGCCCGGAGGCGGGAAATGCACAACCGACCGGAATTGACCGACCGTGAGTTCTACCAGCGGTTCTACGCTCATCTTGGCATTCCCGAGGAGGTACCACTGCGATTGCGCGACGTGTACGCTCTGCAACTCAGCGTCACCAAGGGCAAGGTGTTGCCTCAAGATCGAGCAACGGAGTTCGACGAAGAGTTGGACTTTGGAGAACTCCTATTCTCCGTCGCCGACGAGTTTGGGGTCGAGTTCTCCGAAGAAGAGACGGAGCGGCTCGTTGCTGACGGGACGTTCGATGCGGTGGTCCGCCATCTGGCGGGTCACAAGCCGGTCGGGAGACGGCGGCGCCTGCGCCAGTTGACGAGCATGATATGCCCACAGCTCACGTTCCCCTTAACTCGGACGAAGAAGTGGACGCTCTTCCTTACCCTCTTTTGGGTTTTCATGGGAGGAGTGCGGCTATACCAGTCTTACCAGCATAGCAAGTGGAAGCCCGAACGTGACTCGAAGATGAGGGCCGACCCGCAGTTTTACGTGAGGGGTATGACCGTGGCGGAGGTCAATCGAGTTCTCGGACCCGGAACGAGGCTTGGAGGCAGCGTAAACAACATGATGTGGTCTAGCGCGGGGATAGACCCGGAGGTCGTCGCCCGCACGGGCAGGAGTTGGGTGCTGATTGCGACGGTCCAAAAAGGCAAGGTCGTCGGCGCATCCACGAGGAGCAGCATGGACGTTCTAGACGTCGGCTCCCTGGAGAAGATAGCAAGGCAGTCCCAAGATAAGCAGGCCCAGCAACAAGCGCTGGACGTATTGTCGGCCCGCGAGGCGGTGGAGAAATTGTTGGCCAACCAGAAGCAGCGGGCCATTGCCAAGATCCAGAAACTGGGCGGCACGTTTGAGGTTGATGAGACGAGACCCCGTAAACCGGTAGTCAGCGTTGCGCTCGGCTCGGCTACCGATGCCAACCTGCGAAACTTGGGATCATTCATCGAACTTCGTGAGCTGAGGCTTGACGGCGCTCTCCTCAACGGCTCCGGACTGGCGCACCTGAAAGAGTTGCACCACCTCCGAGAGCTTTCCGTCGCCGGGTGCCCTATCACCGATGCGGGCCTGGCGCATCTGAACGGGCTAACCAAGCTGCGACAGCTAAACCTGAGCGGCACTCCGATCACCGACGAGGGTCTTGTGCATCTGAGAGGCCTAACCCGCCTTGAGACGTTGGCCCTCGGCGGCACGCCGATCACCGACGCCGGACTGGAGAATCTCAAAGGATTGACCAAACTCCGGCACCTGTCGCTCCCCGGTAAGCAAGTGAGCGACGAAGGTCTGACGAAACTCCAGCAAGCGTTGCCCAACTGTAAGATCGTTGCCCGCTAGCAAATCTGAGGTGAACCCGTTCCAGCACGAAGCGAGAAGCACCGAACAAACGAATGTTCGTAACGCGCGGAGGTCGCCCCCACCTGAGCAGGCAAATGCATTTTGCTTGTACGGGTAGCCTGGGTCACTCGATGTCGATCAGCTTCGGATTTCGAACCCTGTAGATCCCCTCGCCGTCGTCCCAGTACAGCCGGTCCGAGTTGTCTTGCCACCAGCGGTCCCACTTGGATTTGTTCATCACGAAAGCTGCCTGGACGAGCGTCACATCTTCGTCATAAGGCTGCGAAGAAACCCAGGTCTTCCAATCCGCTTCGATGGCGACCAACCCAGCGCCGTAAACGTCGATCAGTGTTTCAACGGCTGATGTTTCGTTCTGGTTGGCGTGCAACTCCCTCACGAACGATGTGAACAGACCTTTCTTGTGCAGGAACATCATCAGCGATCGTTGCCGCGACTGGCTACCAGGATTGGCACAAACCAACTGCGTTCTACTCAACAACGAGGTCGGCCGTCAACTCGATTGGACGAGAGATGGTGCAGTAGTTTGGGCGGGTACGCTGTATGACTTCGTGCTTCTTCTCGAACTGCTCGCGCGTGCATGACGGGAGATATGTAGCAATAGACTACACAATTGCGGCCGTTGATGCCGCACCGACATCGCGGGTACAAGGCGCGTCGGTTACATCGGCCGGCGTGTGTCCGGTGCGGTTTTTTGTAGGGACGGCTGGTCTGATGATTCCACACCCAAGACCTCACAATCTGCCAATTATTTCTGAAGACTCGCGACGCCGACGGAGGTGACCTTGGTAGTTCGAATCGACCTGGTCCAACCTGGCACTCATGTTTGGTCAATACCTCTGCTTCCTGCTGGTATTTCTGGCGTTAGGGCAGTGTCAAATGGCAGCCATCTTCCGTAACATGAAGGCAACCGGCGATGTAGTCGAGGATGTTCGGATCGAGAATTCGGTGTCCCGCACGGGGTGTCACTCCAATGCAAGATGAAGACACAGAACAAAACCGGCTGCTGCTAGAGTTGGAGGAGTTGCGACAGCGGGCGGCAGCGCTGGAAGCAGCAGAGGCCGAGCGCAAAAGGGCGGAAGAGAGTTTACACGAGCAGCAACGATTTCTCGAAGCGGTGCTGGAAAGTCTCGAAGCCGGTATTGTTGCCTGCGATGCGAATGGTGTTCTGACTTTGTTCAATCGCGCCACTCGGGAGTTTCACGGACTTCCCCAAGAGCCTCTTCCCCCCGAGCAATGGGCAAACCACTATGACCTGTACTTGCCTGACGGCAAGACGAAGATGCGGACCGACGAGGTCCCTTTGTTTCGCGCGCTTCGGGGCGAACATCTTCACAATGTAGAAATGGTGATTGCTCCCAAACAGGGACCAGCGCGCACCTTGCTGGCCAGCGGGCAACCACTGTTGGACCGGAACGGGCAAAAGGCCGGGGCCGTGGTAGCGATGCACGATATCACGGAGTTGAAGCGGATCGAGGAGAAACTGCGCGGGGCACACGACGAGCTGGAAATCCGGGTCCAACAGCGGACGGCGGAGTTGGCGCAGAGTAATGCCGAATTGGCGCGAGCCAAGGAAACTGCCGAGGCCGCCAGCCGTGCTAAGAGTACGTTCTTGGCAAACATGAGCCATGAGATTAGGACTCCGATGAACGCCATCATCGGTATGACCGAATTGGCTCTGGACACCGAACTCACGCGTCAGCAACGCGATTTCCTGAATGTGGCGGCCGAGTCGGGCGAGGCCCTGCTGAGGTTGATCAACGACATCCTGGACTTCTCCAAGATCGAGGCGGGCAGGGTTGTTCTCGATCGCTTCGCTTTCGATTTGAGCGAGATCCTGGGGGACACCATGAAGGCGATGGCGATCCGGGCGCATGAAAAGGGGATCGAGCTGGCCTGCCGCATCCGCCCACACGTCCCCATCCTCTTGTCCGGCGACCCGGACCGGCTTCGTCAGATCATCGTCAACCTCGTTGGCAACGCGGTCAAGTTCACCGAGGCCGGCGAGGTGGTCGTCGACGTACAGTCGGAGTCGTCATCGGACGACGAAGTCGTCCTGCACTTCGCGGTCACCGATACCGGGATTGGAATCCCGCGGAATAAGCAAGAAGCCATCTTCGAGATGTTCGAGCAGGCAGAGACGACAATGACCCGGCGGTTCGGAGGCAGTGGCTTGGGACTGGCCATTTCCTCCCGGTTGGCGGAACTGATGGGGGGGCGGATTTTCGTGGAAAGCGAAGTCGGCCGCGGTAGCACATTCCACTTCACTGCTCGATTCGGTGCCGCTCCCGATGAACGGGCGCAGGGACCTCCGGTTCGATCCGCGATGATTCCCGATACACGAGTCTTGGTCGTCGACGACAATGAGACCAACTGCCACATCTTGGAGGAAATCCTCTCCAGTTGGAGGATGCGGGCTACCGCGGTATTCAAGGGCCGCGACGCGCTCCGCTCGCTGCTGGAGGCCCAGCGGTCGGGCAACCCATTCCGCTTGGTGTTGACCGACGCCCAAATGCCCGAGATGGACGGCTTCGTTCTGACTGGAGAGATTCAGCGTGCGCCGGAACTCGATGGTACGGTCATCATGATGCTCAGTTCCCGCGATCAGCCTGGTGACGTCGCCAAATGTGAGAGCCTGGGGATCGCTACGTACCTGACGAAGCCTGTCAAGCAGTCGGAGTTGTTCGATGCCATTATGTTGGCCATGGGCACCGCCGCTTCGGAGGAAGTGGTTCCCGAAAGCCTGGGCGTCCCGCGACCAGACCAAATCCCCCCACTGCGAATCCTGCTGGCCGAGGACAGTCTTGTCAATCAGAAGTTGGCGGTCGCCTTGCTGGAAAAATGGGGCCACACGGTCACCCTGGTCGGGGATGGGAGGGAGGCCATCGCGGCGGCCGGCTCGCAGGAGTTTGACTTGGTGCTCATGGACGTGCAGATGCCCCAGATGGACGGCCTTGAAGCCACGACCACCATCCGCGCAAGGGAGAAGCAGGTGGGCACCCATGTCCCGATCATCGCGATGACGGCGCACGCACTGAAGGGAGATCGAGAACGATGTTTAGAGGCGGGAATGGACGACTACGTCGCAAAACCCATCCACGCCGAAGAACTCTACAACACGATGCGTGCGGTGCGCGGGACTTCTGTGACCGGGGGCGAGTCGAGCGCAGAGGCAAGGTCCGATTGAACATCGCCTCAAGTGGGGCCGGGCGCAGGTTTACTTCCTAACTCCGCCGGCCGAAAACGGCCAAGCGTGAGTGGTCCACCTGTAATTCTGTGCTTTCCGACCGGGCTTATTGCGCGCATCGGCCACATCGACCGAGACCGCCAAACGAATGTTCGTAACGCGCGTAGGTCGCCCCCACGCAAGAAATCAAAGCAGACTAATATGTAGTCCCGTGGAGGGACATCGGGCCTGGCTTGAGCGTGTGCTGTGGGCTTCACCGAACGCACTTCCCATCTTGCCGTTTCTTACCGCGGTCGTGAACACCGACGCGCGCAAGCCATTATCCCGCCGCGTGGTTTCACGGTTGCGGTGACGCGTGTATCGAATGCCCGCCGCACGACCCTGATATCGTTGCGATTGGAACGTTGGGATTACCCTCTCTGGCGTTTCTTCCCCCCGCGTCTCGCGGGTGGTAGGGTGGAGGCATGGCTCTCTCGCAGAGACGAAGACGACAAGCGACGGCTTAATCAGGCAGAAGTTTCTGGCCGCCAGCCGTTTTGTCCTGAATGTGCGAAAGAACGTCGTGCAAAGGCTTGGCACGACTCCCCTTGGCTTTGGCTGGCGGTAGCGTTCTTGGTGATACTGGCCTGCGTCGCGATCGTGCTGCTGCCTGCAATTCACTGATGCCCGAGCAACTTTTAATCACACACCACCCGCCACTGGGTAGGTGCCCGATCATTTGCTGCAGGTTAGAATCGAACGGTGTGGATCGCATTTGCTGGCTAACGTGCCGTGTCGGAAGAGACCGAACCCCATTCGCGTGACTGTGTTGAACGCGTGGATAGCTGCGTGATGCGACTTGGAACAACCATAACAGCGATCGTATCAGCCTTTTGCTTGTCGGTTGCGGCCGGTTCGCAGGAGGAATCCAAGGAAAGGCCTGCCGATTCGATCCGCCGGTGGGTCGGAGACCTCGACAGCGACGACTTCATCGTCCGACAGGCGGCCACATGGAAACTGATCGACGCCGGCAGCAAGTCCATCACGCCGGTGGTCGAGGCGGCTACCCGTGAAAATCTGGAGGTCCGCTCCCGGGCGTCGTACATACTGCTGAAGATTGCCGACGCGGGCGACCGCCAGACCGAACAGGCAGTTACCACAGCGTTGGAAAGGGTCGCCAACTCGGCGGACGCAGCGGCCGGAAGGCGGGCGGATCGTCTCTTGCGGCAATGGACGGAGACCAGACGCCAAGACGCCATCGTCAAGATCCGCCACCTCGGAGCCACGGTCTCCACGCTCCCTGCCGACACGATCATGCTGAAAATCGGCAGCAAATGGAAGGGCGGCGAAGCCGGGCTGGCTCACCTCAGAAACCTCGACAATCTCCGGCGTCTTTCGCTTGAACACTCCTCCCTTGGCGACGCTGCTCTGGCCCAACTCAAGGGTCTGACCCAGGTGAACACGCTCTACCTCGGGGAATCTGAAATCAGAGGCTCGGGTTTCGTACACCTGAAAGGGCTCAGCGGCTTGACCTACTTGTCGCTGAAGGACCTGAAAATCAACGACAACGCGTTAGAGCCGATTGGGGAGATGACCCAACTGACGCACCTGGGCCTGGACGGCACCTCGGTCACCGATGCTGCACTTCCGCATTTGAAGCATCTGGCCAAGCTGGAAGTGCTGTGGTTGAACCGATCTAATGTGACCGACGGCGGGTTGGCATACCTGAAGGCGTTCAAAGAACTCAGACGGCTCGATCTAGCCGAATGTCGGCTCGATGGCACCGGGCTGATGCACCTGAAAGAACTGCCCAAGCTGGAGCACGTATCGCTTAAGGGCGTCAAGTTCAGTGAGCAGGGATTGGAACTCTTGGCCGGCGTGACCCAACTGGAGAGCCTCGGACTGGATGATACGAACGTCAGCGACTCAGCCCTCGTGCATTTGAGCGAGTTGGCGAATCTCAAGGTGCTCTGGCTGTCGGATACGAAGGTCTCGGACGTTGGGCTACGGCACGTGACGAGGCTCGCAAACCTGCGGACTCTACACCTCGACGGCGCTAACGTCACTGATTCGGGCATTGATGAACTTCGAAAGGCTCTCCCGAACTGCCGCATACACTGGGATGCCCCTGACACCAACAGACCCACAGACCCGCCTCCTCCCGAGCCGCCGGATGACAGATAGGGCGGGGCCTCCGGCCGGCTGCAAAGAACCTTACTACGATGCCCAGATCGTCCGCAAGATTATGGAATTGACCGACGAAGGATCTCTGGCAGACACGGCAAAACGCGAACTCGCGGTTCCCGTGTTTTCGCTGACGGAAACCGATTTCGATTAGGAGTAGCGAAACGTACGTGAACGCTGGAAACGCATTGAAGAGGGTCGCTGCGCAGTCACACGGCCCGGCTCTTAGTCATCAAGCCATACCTTTTCCCGAGGCGTCCCAAACAGCGACCGATTTCTCGGAGCGAGCCATCGGCGCTGGAGCCCGGCTGCAACTTGCATCGATCACATCGCCCGAAGCGTCCAAACCTGCTTCCACAAGGCGCACAGGTCGCCCCCACCCACGCGCCCAAACGTATGTTCCCAGTCTGGTCGAAACGGCATCAAAAGTCATTGGCATGCCTGCCTCCTCCATTTCCAGCGTGTCGTCCCCGTTTTCGGCCGTGGCGTTTCGCTCTGCGTCTCTACGTCGGCCGCGACGTGGGCCAACGTGGGCCACCTAGTGGGGACCTAGCCGCCAACTGCCCTCTTTCCGCGGCTGAGAAGTCGCGGCCCCATTGAAGCGATGACGACAGCGAACGGCAGCGGCAGAGGGACAAGGCTTTCCGTGGCTGAGAAGTCGCGGCCCCATTGAAGCTGTGGTTTCACGTTGGCTTCGTCCGGCAATAACAACTTGCCGCAGCCGGGGAAGCCGGTGAGCAGGAGATGTCTTACTCGCGTGCCCATTTGAAACTCGCCGCGGGATTACTTGGCAATCCTCCAAGCGACATCTTTGCGGATGGCGTAAAGGTGCGCATGCGGACGAAGATCACGAGTTCGTCCTGCCCTGAACTTGAAGACCACCGTCGCTTCCTCGTTCTGATTCTGAATCGCGTAGGTGAGCTTGTCCTGGCCGGATCCCGACCACTGGAAGAATACAAGAACCTGCCGGTCGAAGTAAACCTGCCCAATGATCTTCGTTGCCTTCGCATCTCCGAAGGTCTTGGTCAGTGTATCGTGGTTTTCGATCACCGCAGGTTTCGTGCGATGGAACCCAGGAAGACGAGTGGTGCGAGGCGGTTTGACGCCGGTGATCTCCACGACGACCGGCATGTCGACGTCTTTCTCTTTGCTCGACGCAGCCAGTGAAAACCGGACAAAGATAATCTTCTCGTAGGCGTCGTTCTCGCCACCTTCGTAGAGGCAGCCGATCGAACCATCTGGCAACACGGTCAGGCAGGAATACGCGGAAGGGCCTTCGTGCAGCAGTTTGGCCACTGGCCAGGTTTTTCCCTCATCCTGGCTGAGTCGAACGGTCAGTCGATGCCGCGTAGTCTTCGAGGCCGGATTTGAAAACAACAGTGGGTTGTGACCAGTGTCTTGCTCCGTCGCGTATTGCAGGAAACTCCCCTGGCAGATCGGTTCGATCAGGGTTTCGTCGAAACGCAGGTCTTCCCAAGTCGCACCGCCGTTTCGGCTGATCGCCACGGCCCGCATTCTATCCTTGTCCGGCTGCTTGCCGTCGCGTCCCCAGTAATTTCGCATGTTGATCATCAGGGTGCCGTCACTGAGTTCCACGACTTGGCACTCATCCGTATGCTGATCGACCGTCCCGCCCAGTATCCAGGTCTGGCCTTGATCGTCACTATAGAACACATGCGAGTGCATGACCCGCTTTCCCTCGATTTGTACACCGTGGTCGCAAGGAATCAGCAGCCGGCCTTTGTGCTCGCCTCGCTCAAGTTGGATGCCCACGCCGGGGCCAGTGGCATACCAGCCCCAACCGGACTTCTTCACGCTGTCGGTGATCTCACGGGGCTTGGCCCAGGTCTTCCCCTCATCGTCGCTGAACGTGACCAGCACGTCATCGTTGTTCCGGCAGAATGGCAACCAGATACGGCCCGTACCCTGGTCGACCACAGGACAGGGATTACCGATCGTGATGTTCGCATCGCCGCCTTCCTCGTAGACGATCTGCATGGACGTCCACGTCTTGCCACCGTCAGCGGAACGGCGGAGGACCAGATCCAGATCACCGTGATCGGAACGACTCGTCTTCCGGCCTTCGCAAAACGCCAGTAGCGTCCCTTTCGGCGTGACGATGACGGCCGGGATACGGTAGGTGTGGTAGCCGCTCGTCCCACTGACAAAGACCTCCGTCTTGAAGGAATGGTCTTCCGCTAGGGATGTTTTCCCGCCGGGAAACGCCAGAGACAACACTGCGCTGAGCATAGTCGGCAACATCCTGTAATTTCGAATCATGGTAGCACCTCGATAATTGGTAATCGTTCTCGCTTGACGTGACGGTCTTTTGCGCGGGACAAACGCCACGCACTTCCCGGCGATCCAGCCTCATGCTCAGGACTCCCTTCTGTACGGTCCGTATCCGCCAACTGGGCGTCGAACAGCGATCGGAAAGAAGCGTCGTCCGTCCAGGCCCGCACGACATCTGCGAAGCTCGCCGACTGGGATCCGAGATCGACGGCGAAACGCATGCAACGTCCATCGGACAATTGTTCGCTTCGGAAGCTCCACATGCGCTGCGTCCTTCTTTTCCTTAGCGACCGAGATTACGGAACTACTCCAACGAGGACCGCGATTCCCTTGGGCGACTTCCGTGCAACCCGTGTCGCGTCATGCCCTCGGCAGCAGCCTGGGGTGCATCAAACAGGTTACCTTCCAGCCGTCGTCCGTCCGCATCAATTCCGCCAGAGCACCTGCCTCCAATGTCAGCACTCTGTCTTCGGCGTTGCCAGTGATCAGCAAGGCGGCCAGCCGCTCCAGGAACGGTAAATGCCCGACCAACATGATGACGCACTGTTCGTGCTCAATCACGCCAACGATAGCGTCAACGTCATCGTTGGGCGCCAAGCCGAGAGCTGCCATTGCCGGGGTGCCTAGCTGCTCGGCGAAGATCTCGGCCGTCTGCTGGGCTCGCAGTTTGCCGCTGTGCTGGATCTGGCCGACCTGTATGCCGGCGGCAGCCGCCCAGGCAGCCATTCTCGTGGCGTCCGTGCGGCCAGCGTCTTTCAGGCCGCGTTCGGGGTCTTCATCTTTGGGCTTCGCCTCGCCGTGACGCACGAGATAGAGGCGGCGGTGGGATTGTGTGTCAGTCATTGTGTGGTCCTCACTCTCATCGTTTTACCGTTTCGTCTTCGTTCAAGTAACCCTTCTGCCAGGAGGCAATCCAAAGCGGCTTTGAGCTTCGAGCGGACGGTGGCCCTTTTGACTTCGTTCGTCCGTGGAGTCCGGTATTGGTGCGACAGCGTAAGTATGCCCAAGCAGTTCGCGTAGCGTGGCCATGCGATCCACCCGGACTACCAGTCCCGCCCTTTCGTCCCATTGCGTCTGCTTCCCTGGCGCGTTAGGGTCACGTGTACGAGACACGGCCCGCGCCCGCAACCATCTAGCATGACACGCCTGAAACCATGGATGGACGGCGCGGGCTTCTTGCCCTCAAGATACCAACCACGCCTCGATCGACCTCTGTGCGTCCTCCACGCCGAGACCGTTTCCGGACGTAACCCGTCGTTCGTGAACAACCGCGTACCATGAGCAGGAAGAGAAAACGCGGCAACAAGGGCCCGGCCCGCGCGATCCCGCTTGCGGATTGGCTTCCCCCTGAATCCAGCCCAAGCAAATACTACAGCCAACTCGCGTTCACCGATCCCGAGGGAGGCACAGGCCCGCTTCGCATTGTGGGACGGGAGCTTCAGCTCGTCTGGTACGATACGGAAAGGGATCGGGCCAAAGAACGGAATGGAAAGCTTGTCGCTGTGCTGGAATTCCGGGAATGCCGGAGAAGCCGGGATCATCGCGGCGAGCGTTATCAGTTCACGGGGCTGCTACTGGAGGACATGAGCGGCGAGTACCGACAGTGGCTCGGCCACCAGGAACATCGTGGCCGTCCGTTTGGTGAAGGCACGGGCGTGCTGGAGACAGCAGTCCAATTCTCCGTCGCAGTGCAGGAGACGATGGAGTGGCCATTTCTCACCGACGCACCCGTGACTCAGCCGTTCACGCTGCACAAGCCAGACGCAAATGATCTCAGCAGCCCGCAGGTCGATATGCTCTTCGATGTCATGGCCTTTCTCTACCAAAGCATTCCGGCAATGAAGCTCATGGAGGATCTCCGGGCACAGCATGTTGCCGAACTGGCCGAGGACAAGACGGACCTCGTCGCGATGGCGGAAACGGATGCGTGATGTCCGGGGATTACCCCTGTTGCGTTTCAGACGGCGGTTTGCCATTCTTGCGACGGCCAGAAATGCCCCCCCAGAGAAGGAGCTACAGCATGCTGATTGAAATGGAACTGCCAAAAGCATTTTCGTTGCGAGACGAGAACGAGTTCTTCCCCATCCAACACCTGATGGCAAGATTGAATCCAGAGTTCATGGTCATTCAGGTGGCAACAGGGATGCATGTCAACGGTGGCTGCACGGTGTTCTGGGGACTGATCTGCTTAGAAAGCCAACCGCTTAGCAGGACAGATGTGGAAAACGCCTTGAAGGAAGCGGGCTTCGATTTCGCACACGGCTCGATCCAGACGCTCGATTTCTTGACGAGTAAGCCACAGGAAGCGAAGAAGGCATCCCACACTGCCGCTGCCTGCACTTGACGATGAAACGTCGGCCGAGCCGGTAGGCGGCGGAGGAGACAATGCCCCAGACAGACGACGACATCCAGGCATCATTGGCACCACCTGGGGCGGGGCTTTCTAGGGTCCAGGCGTTGCTGCTGCGATATTTGCTTTCGGGCCTATGCACTTGAGTCAACCACGTACAGGATGTAGTATGTGGCAATGGAAGATTATCCGCGGACGGTGCTGGAATTGGAGCAACGATTCTCCTCCGAAAAGGCGTGCCGGGAGTACCTGCGGTCGTTGCGTTGGC
>JADHUC010000157.1 GCA_016784735.1 Pirellulaceae bacterium
TCCGGCGGCGAGAAGCAGCGCGTCGCCTTGGCACGCGCGCTGGCCACCAAGCCCCGCCTTCTGCTGTTGGATGAACCGGTCAGCGCGCTCGACGAGGACACACGCGATTCGTTGTGCCGGCAGCTCAAGCAGGTGCAGCAGGCAACCGGCACGACGACCGTGCACGTGTGTCACAATTTCGCCGAGATGATGACGGTGGCCGACCGAGTGGGCGTGATCCACCAAGGCGAGATCATCCAAGTCGGAACGCCGGAGGAGGTTCTACGTCGTCCCCGCAACACATTCGTCGCCGGATTCGTGCAGGCCGGGAATCTGCTGGATGCGGAAGTTCAAGCCGGCGGCGAGTGGCTTCGGCTCGTGTGTCGCGGCGGATTCGAGTTTCGTATCCACCGGCAAGCGGCCGTGCCCGAACGTCCAACGGTGCGTTTTGTCGTGCGCCCCGAGAGCATTCGCCTGGAGGCCGACCGACCAGCAGACATGCCGGAGGGAACGACGTTTTTGCAGGGCCGAGTCTCCCACGTGACCCATCTCGGGCCAGTGGTCCAAGTCACCGTCTCGTGTGACAACGATCTGCAATTGCTGGCATCGTTGGGCAAGAGAGAATACGACACCGGCGCTTGGCAAGTGGATCATCACGTGCACGCCGCAGTTGCGCCGCAGGATGTACACGTATTGGAGGATTAGTGCTTTGTGAAGGATGGAATTCGGATTGGAGGATTGGGAAAGGAAACCGAAGCGTAAACGAGGGCAGAACAACGAATCATCCTCGCTAACGCTTCGGTTGTGACGTTCCTGGGTGGACTTGGAAGTTTGGCCCTACTCATCTTCGGCTTGTCGTCACGGGTTGCGAAATCGCTGTGAGCGTTATTACCACGAGCCATCTATCGAAACGTTACGGCCGTCGAGTCGGAATCGACGACGTATCGCTGGAAATACCCGAGGGCGAGATATTCGGGTTTCTCGGTCCGAACGGCGCGGGCAAGACGACCACGATTCGTCTTCTGCTCGGTTTCCTGCGACCTACGGGCGGTCGTGTCAGCGTATTCGATCAGGACGCTTGGCGCGATAGTTCGCGCATCAAACGCGACGTTGGGTATTTGCCCGGCGATCTGCGGCTCTATTCGTGGATGAGCGTCGTGACAGCGCTGAGCATACTCAGTCGAGTGCGCGGAATGAACCTGGTCCAGCCAGGAATGGACCTGGCGGATCGATTTCGCTTGGAGATGAATCTTCCGGTGCGGAAGATGTCGCGTGGCACCCGGCAGAAGCTCGGGCTGCTGATGGCGATGGTACACAGGCCGCGTTTGCTGATTCTGGATGAGCCAACTTCGGGACTCGATCCGTTAATGCGACAGGAGTTGGCCGCCTTGCTACGTGAACTGGCGGCCGAGGGCCGAACGGTCTTCTTCTCCAGCCACACGCTGAGCGAAGTCGAACAACTGTGCGATCGAGTGGCCATCGTTCGCGAAGGACGGATCGTGGCGGATGAAACGCTCGATTCGCTTCGGAGCCGCGCCCGGCGAGTCGTGACGCTGGTCTTCGAAGACGCCGAAACGGGCAAACGTGTCGAGCCTCCGGATTTCCTTTCAGTCACGGAACGCAGTGAAGACCGTTGGCTTTGTGAGTTGACCGGACCGGCGCCGTCGTTGATCCGCTGGGTCGCGGACCACCCGATCGCCGACGTGACCATTGGCCAACCCGACTTGGAACACTTGTTTCGCGAGTTCTACCGACCGTCAGAGGAGAAAACGTGATCCGCGGCCTGTTTGCCAAGACGATCCGGGAGACGTGGCTGGCAACCTTGTTGTTCGGTGGTGGCCTGCTGCTGGCGATGGCCTTGTTGACTCATGTCCTGCCGCAGGTCCAGCAGGGCCTGAACACGGTTTTCACCGAGATGCCCTTTGTACGAATGCTGGTCAACGCCCTGTTGGGTGCGGATTTGGGCAAGGAGATTACGTCGCAGGTGATGCAGGCCATTCTCTGGGTGCATCCCGTCGTGCTTGCCTTGGTGTGGGCTCACGAGATCGTGTTCTGTACCCGCGTCCCGGCCGGTGAAATCGACCGCGGCACGATCGATGTCTTGCTCGGTCTGCCAGTGTCTCGGCGAACGGTGTATTTCTGCGAAACGGCAATGTGGCTCTTGTCCGGTGCGATCGTTCTGGCGTTGGGTCTCGCCGGCCACTTGATTCGTGCGCCCGGCATGCCGGTTGAAATGCGTCCGGCCATGTCTCGAATCATCCTGGTGATGATCAACTTCTACTGCGTATACATCGCGGTTGGCGGCGTGACGTTTCTGGTCTCGGCGTTCAGCGATCGGCGCGGTCGCGCGGTGGCGATTGTCTTCACCATCGTGCTGTCGTCGTTTCTGGTGAACTTCCTCGCTCGTTTCTGGGAGCCTGCCGAGCAGGTCGCGTTTTTGAGCGTGATGGAGTACTACCAACCGGCAAACACATTGCGCACGGGCCAGTTTCCCAGCGGCGACGTGTTCACACTGCTGGTCGTCGGAGGTGCGACGTGGATCCTGGGCAGTGAGGTGTTTGCACGGCGCAGTATCTGTACCCTGTAAACTGGGACCCAGTAGGTCCCGCCTGCCGGGCGGGACCTGGTGCCGCTCGGCAAGCGGCACCTGCCGTGTTTGCGGCCCCGGTACATTCAAGTGCGGATCTGGGTGAATGCCGCGGCCGCCCCGCGCGGGGATCTGTTCCTCATCGAGCGGCCTGTGCTGGCCATCAAAGCTTTGGGAGACGAGCGCTGGTTGGACCATTAGACCGCCGAGCGTTCTCGGACTATAATTCGTGTCTTGGAGAGAGCTGAGCGATCTTGAGTGCACGTTGTGCGATTTCCACCGCCGAGTCCCGTGCGGCCCCATTCTGGCCAAACGAGACCCCACTCACGGCGGATGTAGTTCGCGGCTCTCGCAAACATGCCTCCTTGTGGGCAGGCAGCCGTGTCTGCTCTCATTTGACTAGACCTTTGAAAGGACCGAATCGTATGCACAGGCAATTGCATCGACCCAGTTTGTGGCGGCTTACCGCTTGGCGATGTGCGACGCTAACAGCAGCTACTGGGTTGCTCTGGATCAGCGACATTGCGTCTGCACAGACTCCGAAACGTGAGGTGCTGGAGGTGGACAACGCCGTGGCGGCCACCGAGGGCGAAATGAAATCGTACGTCGAGGTGATCGAACATACGGATGTGACATTCGATATGGTGCCCATTCGCGGTGGCACGTTCGTCATGGGCAGCCCGGAGTCGGAAGCCGACCGCGAGGAAGATGAAGGGCCGCAGCGCAAAGTGAAAGTTACCCCCTTCTGGATGGGCAAGTGCGAGGTCACATGGGATCAGTTCGAGATCTGGATGTTTGACATGGATATCCAACTTCGGCAGATCAAGAACCTGAAAGCCAGCCCTCGCGACGCGGCTGCCGAAGAGTACCAGCTTTCACAGCCGACCGAACCCTATTGCGACATGACCTTCGGCATGGGCCGAGAAGAGTATCCGGCCATTTGCATGACACAATTGGCCGGGCGTGTTTATTGCATGTGGTTGACCGAGAAAACCGGGCGCTACTATCGGCTGCCAACGGAAGCCGAATGGGAGTATGCGTGCCGCGCCGGGACGACAACGGCCTATTCGTGCGGTGATGACCCGGATGGCATCGATGACTACGCGTGGTACTTCGACAACTCGGACGGACAGTACCAGAAGGTCGGTCAGAAGAAGGCCAATCCATGGGGACTGCACGACATGCACGGCAACGTTGCCGAGTGGGTGTTGGACGAGCACACGCCCGACGGCTACCCTGCGTCGTCCGATGAAGTACTGGTCAATCCGCTGGTCACTCCTACGAAGCTCTTCGATCGCGTCGTACGAGGCGGATCGTGGGATGACGATCCAGAGAAGCTTCGCAGCGCGGCACGAGTTTTCTCGACGCCAAAGTGGAAGGAGCAGGACCCGCAGATCCCACAGAGCAAATGGTACCACACCGATGCATTGCTCGTGGGCTTCCGCGTGTTACGGCCGCTAGTGGAACCCACGGCAGAAGAGCGTACCGAGAAATGGGACAAGCACCTGCCGCTTCAAGAGCGCAAAGCTCAAGATTAGTGGCCTTGCGTATGGGCTGAAAACGGGGTTGTGCGTGCGCGGCGTGCGCCTCGTTTAACCCGAAGCCGGAGGCGATGGCGGGAAGTTGATTGGACCGTCCACTCGCATCGCCCGCCATCGCCTCCGGCTTCGGGTTAAACGAAAAACCGAGGGATCGTCGTACGAGTCGCCGAGGCGGCGTCAGGCGTAATAGCCCGGACAACACTCGTGTGGGCTGCCGATCCACACTGGGCTTGTCCGGCGCGATCCACTGGCCACTTGCTCTTCTTCCCGGCGGAAAATCGACTGGCACGTCTCGGCCAGTTTCCTTGCCTGGTCCATCTCCGTGTCCGTGATCGGCTGAACCGCACGCGTGGCTTCGATTGCTTTGTCCAGTAGATCCAGGAACGACGGTGGGATACCCGTGACGACGTTCTTCTGGGATAGGGTAAACCGGTAGGCCAGTTCCACCTCGTCTTCCTCTTCCACGGATCGATACCACCACTTGCGCGTCCGCTTCATATCCGTAGGCCACGCGCCGCGACTCATCGCTTTGATGGCGATCACGCCCGCGCCTTGCTCGGCCGCCAGTTCCGTAACTGCCTTGCCGAATCCCATCAGAAAGTGCTCGACGAAGTTGATGGGGAACATCACCGTGTCGAAGCGGAATCCGTTCATCGCCGCCAACGCAGCCTTGGTCGTATGCGCGGAGAAGCCGATGAATCGCACTTTGCCTTCCTCCTTGGCCTTCAGGATCGTCTCCATCGCACCGCCGGGGCCGAGGGCTTCTTTCACTTCTTCCGGATGGCGAAGCGCGTGGAGTTGATACAAGTCGAAACGGTCCGTCTTGAGGCTCTTTAGAGACGTTTCCAGTTCCTTGCGCGCACCGTCTTTGTCCCGCATCTTCGTCTTGCAGGACAAGAAATACTTGCTTCGATCAAGGCCCTGGAGTCCGATGCCCATTTTGGTCTCGCAAACGCCCCTTCCGTAGGCGGGCGCTACGTCGAAGTAGTTCAGACCACGATCGAATGCACTGTGAAGCCCGGCCGTGCACTCGTCCTGGTCGTAGTGGACCAGCGCGAGTCCCGGAAATCCGACGACCGAGATCTTCTCGCCGGTTCGGCCCAGTTCGCGACGTGGCAGTCCGGCCGCTGACTCTTCGCCGGTATCGGGTCTTGTTTGCTGTCCAAGCGTCGCGGGTGCCACGCCAATTGCGCCGGCTCCGACCGCACCGCTAACGGCCTTCAAGAAGGTACGTCTTTTCATGAATTTCTCCTGGTTTTCAGTTCTCGGCCCAATTTCTCTTCGACGCTCTTGACTTTTGCATCCAGGCGTCCAGTTTGGCCCTTCCGGTAGTCAAGTTTCGCGGTACAGGTTATCCGATCGCAGTCGGCCGCCAAGGCATCCAGGCATTTGCGCAGCACTGTCAGGACCTGATCGATGTCGCCTTCCACGATCGTCCCCATGGCGTGCAACCGGTAGTCAAGTCCGCTGCCGTCGATGATGTCCAGGCAACGAGCCACGTACGGACTGATGCTCTCGCCTTTCCCAATGGGTACCAAACTGAATTCAAGTAGGATCATCCGCAATATCCGCTACATTGATCCTTGTGTTTTTGCCGATATATTCCGCAGGCATGCACAATTGGACATCTTACCACAATTCCGCCTGTAACCAGCCCACCGTTCGCGATACACTACCGCCCCACAAACTACAGCTTGGGGAACGGCTCGACCATCGTCGGCGAGCGGCGGCCGGAGACAGCCGGAAATCCCAACAAGGAAGCCGTTTCGTGGTTCATTTCCGTTTCGACGCCGTGAGTCTTCCATTGCTGCTGGCACTGCTTGCAGGTCCGGCGATCGGTGATGCGCCCGCCGACGAGGGATACTCAACACTATACGCAGCCCCAGCGGTCGAACCTGCCGACCAACCGGCCGATCGCGGAGAGACCGGACCACCAAGGCCCTTTGTCGATTTGGACGAAGAGCCGGATACATACGTCGCCGAACCACTATATACGGACGACTATATCCGCAACGATTGGGGATGTCAGTTCCTTCCGCAAGGGCGGGTTTACGGGGCTTATCTTGCCGGCCCCAAGGAATCAAGGCTGTCGACGCATTTGATCAACATCCCGGACGATAGCACGATGTGGGACTCGACACTCGGCGCAAGGGTTGGCCTGTTCCGGATCGGGACGATCGACCCTTTCCGCCCCACCGGTCTCCAACTGGATATCGAAGGTTCCGCCCAATTACGGATGGATCTCCCTGACGACAAGGACGTAATCGGCACGGATTACCGCGTGGGTTTTCCCTTAACGTGGGGTGACGACCGTAGGCAATGGAAGTTCGCCTTCTATCACTTGAGTTCTCACCTGGGTGATGAATTCCTGATCAAGCACATGGGGTTTCCGAGATTTTTCCAAGTTCGCGACGCGCTGGTCCTGGGGCGATCGGTCTACCTGACGGATGCACTTAGGCTTTATGCCGAGGTCGGTTGGGCCTGCAACTCTGTTGCCAGCGATCCCTGGGAGCTCCAGTTCGGCGTCGACTACGCCCCGCGGGCGCCGACGGGTGTGCGTGGGGCCCCGTTCTTCGCCATCAACGGATACCTGCGCGAGGAATTGGACTTCGGTGGCGGATTGACGATCCAGACGGGTTGGGCGTGGCGATCCGAGGCGACGGCCCATCTGATGAGGATCGGTTTGCACTATTACAACGGCGCGAGTACGCAGTATGCCTTCCTGCCGTTCCACGAACAGCAAATCGGAGCCGGCGCGTGGTACGACTTCTAAGTCGAAGTCTGTGCGGCGTCAGTTGTTCGGAGAACTGTCAATCCGCTGAGCCGACTCGTTCACCTTCTTCAGCATGTGCTGCGCTCGCTTGAGCAGCCTTCTGTCCGTTACCGTCAGCGAGTTTTGCTCCAGAGTATTTGCGACTTGCTCGAAGCGGTCGCTGGCTTCGGACAACCTGCCTTCATCAGCCAACCCCATGCCTTCGGCGAAGAGCTTCTCTTCGGAGGTCAGGCTGCGTATCTTGTTCAGCAGACCGTCCCACAACTGCTGGCACTGATAGTCGCCGAGCAGCGATTGGACTCCATCGGCCCTCGGGTCGTCAGGGTACCGGTCGAGAAACTCTTCCATGCAATTCTCGTACTTGTCCGGCGGCGTCTCGATTCGCGAAAGTGTTTGGATCCGTTCGTACAGGCGATCGGCCGACGGCGGCATAAGGGCTACGACAAACGCCGCGACGATGGCCGTCAAACCCACCAGCATGACGGCGACGATCAGCCGTTCGCTCCGTCTGCGTCGTTTGTCTTCAGGCGTCCCGATCGCGCTCCGCCAGTCTTCATCCGATACAGTCGTGAAATGGGTCTTCGACTCGTCCTCTGTTGCGGTCGGTTCTTCAGGCTGGCCCGAAAGCGCTCTTGTCCGCCTGATCTTATGGATCGAAGGCTGAGTCCTGGCAACGTCCGTTCGTTCATCCTGCTCGAAGCGGTGTTGTTGACTGGGAGTGAAGTCAAGCGTAGGCCGTTCGGAGGTTGCCTGCCGCGTCGAGCTCGATTCCTCCGGGGCACTGTCCACCGATCGAACAACCGTTGTGTCGCTGGACGATGGCGTCTGGTTGTCCGGATCCTTCGACGACGCGTTGTCTTCCGACAGCGCATGCTGCATTGCCTGCAGCAGGTTCGCCAACATTTGCGGCGTCGCAATTCGGCTCACCGGGTCTTTCTCGAGCAATTGGCTGATGATCCGATCGAATTCTTCGGGTACGTCAGGAACGACAGATCGAATGGCCACGGGGTTTTGGAAACGGACCCGGTCGATGACCTGAGTCAAGTTCCCACCAGCAAATGGGGGCTTGCCCGCGAGCAAGGCGTAGAGGACGCAGCCCAGGCTGTACAAATCACTTCGTGCCGTGACCGATCTCCCTTCGGTCTGCTCTGGCGACATATAGTCCGGCGTCCCAATCATGCTGCCTGCCACGGTCAGGCCCGTACTGCCGAAGAACTTGGCAATGCCGAAATCGGTCAGCTTTACCGTCCCGTCGGCGGTCATCAGCAGATTGGCCGGCTTCAAATCCCGATGAATGACGCCGTGGTCGTGCGCGTGTTTCAGCGCAGCGCAGACTTGCACTCCAATATCGGCCACCTCGTTCCACGCGAATCGCCGGTTGGCCCGCAAGTCCAGTTCCAAGCTCTGCCCGTGCACCAATTCCATCACGAAGAACAAACGCCCATCCTCCTCGCCGTAGCCGTGCAGCGTGACGATGTTCTTGTGACGGAGCTTCTTCAGCGTTTCGACTTCGCCGCGGAATCGTTCGCGGAATCGAGGATCCGCCGCCAGCACGTCCGAGAGCACTTTGATTGCGGTCTGTTCGCCGGTCTCGCGGTGAACACCCGAATACACGGTCCCCATCCCGCCGTGGCCCAGCACGCGCTGGACGCGATACGGTCCAAGTTGTTCAATCGGCATTGCGATTCCCCCGCGACTTGCGTTCCTTCCCATGCCAGTGTACCGTAGCACGACGTTGGAAGGTATATCCTCTGAGTAGGACTTTCGACCAGGAGCGGTAGAACGGGTACACAGCCTCAATCAGAAGGTGGACCATGAATAACCAAAACAAGAACGCATCCGCATCAATCAATCGTCGTCAACTGCTGCGAACCGCTGCCGGAGCGACTGCAGCGGGCGCATTGGCCATGGCCGTCAACAAGGGTGCCGCTGAGGAAAAGGCCGTCACCAAGGGACGCATCAAGCAGTCGATTGTGGAGTGGTGTTTTGCCGATTACTGGGACATGGACGAAATGTGCAAGGTGGCCGTGAAGCTGGGATGCAAGAGCATCGAGTTGGTCGGACCCGAGCACTGGCCCACGCTGAAGAAATACGGCCTGGAATGTGCCATTGCGCCCAGTCATCTGTTCGTTCAAGGCATGAACAACCCACGTTACCAATCGCCGTGCATCGAGATGCTCAAGAAGACGATTGACGACTGCGCCGATGCCGGCTTCAAGACCGTAATAACCTTTACGGGATTCAGTCAGGAGTCGGGCGAGTGGGCCGACGGCGGCATTCCGGATTTGGAGAAGCTGCCAAAGGACCGGCCAGTCATCGAACCGGAAGTAGGGATCAAGAATTGCGTGGCAGGCATCAAGAAGGTCGTCGGGTACGCGGAGAGGAAAAAGGTCAATCTGTCGCTGGAGATCCTGAACACGCGCGTTACCGATCATCCGATGAAAGGGCATCCGGGGTATCAAGGCAACCATGTCGACTACTGCATGGAGATCATCAATGGAGTCGGCTCGCCTCGCTTCGGACTGCTGTTCGATATCTACCATGTGCAAATCATGGACGGCGATATCATCCGGCGGATCCGCCAGTGCGGCGACGCGATCAACCACGTCCACACTGCCGGTAACCCAGGACGTAACGAACTGGACCCGGACCAGGAGATCAACTTCCCCGCCTGCATGAAAGCCCTGTTAGATATCGGCTACAAAGGTTTCGTCGGCCAAGAGTTCATACCAACGCGCGATCCACTGAAGGGCCTGACTGAAGCTGTCAAGTTGTGCGACGTATAGCTGGAATCGGAAGAGACTCAAGTCGAATCGGAGCACCATCGTGAAAACCAAACCGACCCTCAACCGCCGGAGCTTTCTCAAGCGTAGCGCCGCTACGGGTGTGTCGCTGACTGCGCCGATAATCGTGCCGGGATACGCGATTGGCAACGGTGCACCAGCGCCCAGCGATCGGATCACGTTGGGTGTGATCGGATACGGCGGGCGGTGCCGGGCCATCCTGCCGCACTTCATGATGTTCGACGACGTGCAATGCATCGCCGTGTCGGACTGTCGGGCCGACCGGCTCGCGATCGCCAAGAAGGCCGTGGACACTCATAATGGTAACCAGGACTGCACGGCCTACGCCGATTTCCGCGAGCTATTAGCCCGCCCCGATCTCGACGCCGTACTGATCGCCACGGGCGACCGCTGGCACACACCGCTTTCGATCCTCGCGGCGAAGGCCGGAAAGGACATCTACTGCGAGAAACCCGTCTCGCTCACGATCGGCGAGAGCCGCGCCATGGCCGACACGATGGCCCGCTACGGGACCGTCCACCAAACGGGCCACCAACGCCGCTCCGTGGGTTCGTACCGATTTCAAATCGAAACGGCCCGCAGCGAGAAGATCGGCAAGGTCCATACGGTCATCTGCCAGGTGTGGCAGGGACCGACGGTCGCCCCCGATAAGCCGTGCCCCGTGCCCAATGGTTTCGACTACGATATGTGGCTGGGCCCCACGCCATGGCACCCCTATACCAATAACTATGTAAACGGCTGGAACTACTTCTGGGACACGGGCGCCGGGCCGCTGATCGGTATGGGCTGCCACTATACGGATATCGCCCAGTGGGGCCTTGAACGCGATGACACGGGACCTGTCACCTACGAAGGCACGGCTACGTGGAATCCCGATGCCTTCAGCGAGACGCCCGTGACGGCCGAGTGCTGTTGCACCTATGAAGACGGTGTGAAGATTGTTCTCCGCTCCAGTGGCACCTTCCAGGACCGCTACATCCGCTTCGTCGGCTCTGACGGCTGGATACAGGTGGACGATCAGACCAACGTGATTACCGCCGAGCCCGAGTCGATCCTGCGCGACAGAGCCATCTCCGCGCGAGGCTGGGCACAAACCGGCGACCACGTGCGAAACTGGCTCGACTGTATCAAATCCCGTGGCCGAACCATCTGTCACCCCGAGAGTGCCCATCGCGCCACCACCGTCTGCCACGCGGTGAGCATTGGTCTCCGCCTGGGCCGCTCGCTAAAGTGGGATCCGCAGGCCGAGCGTTTCGTTGACGACGCTCAAGCCAACACCATGCTGCAGCGGGCAATGCGCCCGCCCTGGACCGTGTGACGTTGCTTTCATCGGCGCGGCCGGTTAGAAATGTCCGTAGCCGGACTCGCAAGAGTTCGGGGCCAGAAGTCTTGCGACTTCTGCTACCGGACAGAGCGAATGGACGGCGGTATAACACAGAACATCGGAGGTACATGGCAATGAAGACCCAGGCGGCAGAACAGATCGGCGTGTGCAGTTGGTCGCTCCAAGCCACAGGCCCACAGGACCTCGCGGAAAAGGTAAACGCTCTCGGTCTCAAGAAGGTACAACTCGGCCTCACGCCGCACCGTGACGATCCGGGCACCTGGGAAGGCGTGCAAGAGATCCTGGCCGAGTCGGGCATAAGCATCGTGTCCGGTATGTTCGCTACGTTCGGCGAAGACTATACGACGCCGGACACCATCCGTCGAACCGGCGGAGTGGTGCCCGACGCTGACTGGGACGAGAATTTCGAGTTGGCGAAGGCTGCGGCTGCAACGGCCAAAGCAATGGGCCTGACGCAAGTGAGCACCCATGCCGGCTTTCTTCCCCACGAGCCGACGGACCTGGATTTCGAGAAACTGAGCCTCCGCGTTGCCCAGCTTGCCGAAGTGTTCGCCGAAGCCGGTGCCTCGCTGTTGCTGGAGACGGGACAGGAGACGGCGGAAACCCTGCTGATGTTTCTGGACGAAATCGGGAAACGCGGCGTTCAGAACCTCGGTGTGAATTTCGATCCTGCCAACATGATCCTCTACGACATGGATGACCCCACCGACGCATTACGCCGGCTCATGCCACACGTACAGCAAGTTCACGTCAAAGATGCCAATAGAACGACCGTCAAAGGCCAATGGGGAGAAGAAGTCGTCGTGGGAACCGGCCAGGTTGATTTGATCGCCTTCGTCCGCATTCTGGCCGAGGCAGACTTCGACGAAAGCTACATCTTCGAACGTGAAGCCGGGGACGACCGAATTGGCGATATTACGCAAGGCGTTGGGGCGCTGAACGCGGCGATGCAGGAAGTAACGGCGTAACACGTCTACCGACTTCAGCGGACCGATGGCATTCGACGTCTGATATCCGGTTCGATTCGCCATAGCGTCGTTCGAGAAATGACTGTCGCGTCTATTCCTGTAGCTACGGTCGCCAGACCGTGGTTTCCGCTGCACTTCCACGCTCTGGCAACCGTCGCTACAACGATAATTGATCAAGTGCCCCTCAAGCGTCTAAACGCCACGGTTCGCGCATTGCGCGCGTCAGCATCCGGCTGGCCTCGGCGTCGCCGACGATTTCCTCCTTGTCCGGATCCCAGCGGACCTTGCGCCCGAGTCGCGTACAGATGTCGGTCAGATGCGAGAGCGTGTCGCTGCGCACCGCAACGTTGATGCTGGAAACCGTTTGCTCCCTGCTCTTGATGCAATCGAGGAACTGGCGCTGGTGACCGGAACTCTTGGGTAGGTGGATTTCATTCGGTCCGATTTGCGAATCCAGTAGCGATTTCGGCTCGGCATCAATGTGCCCGCGTTTGACGTACACCCAGCCTTCGGTCCCTTGGAACACAACTCCCTGCTTGTTCTGTTTGTTATCGGTGTAGATCATCTTCACACCGTCGGCGTAGGTGTGCTCGACCTTCCAACTGACAGCACAGTCGGCCAGCCCGTCATCGGGGAACGTGGCCGTTCCCTCGACTTCGACCGGACCGGTGTGGTCCGTGCCGTGGCCCCATTGGGCAATGTCCAGGTGATGGATACCCCAGTAGCCGCCGATGCCGCCCAGGCAGTAATCGGAAATGTGGTACCAGATGCCGTAGCTGTGTTCCTTGGTCCAAGGCCGACAGCGATGATACGTATACGGCGCCCAAGGCGCGGGGCCCAGCCACAGGTCGTAGTCCAGGTCTTTCGGCACCGGTTGGGTCGGCTGAGTCGGGAAGGAAAAATCGTGAGGAACGCCCACCACGATAGTCTGCAGCTTGCCGATGCGTCCGTTGCGGACCAACTCGCAGCCGAAGCGAAAATTCTCGCCAGACCGCTGCTGGGTGCCCCATTGAAACACCGCGCCGTACCGATGGCACGCTGCGCGCAAAGCCTTGTCTTGGGCGAGGCTCAGTCCCAGGGCCTTTTCCGTATAGATATCCTTGCCGTTACGTACGGCTTCCAGTGAATGCAGTACGTGCCAATGATCCGGCGAAGCGATGCACACGGCGTCGATATCGGGCCGGCCGCATAGTTCGCGGAAGTCGTTGTAAGCGGCGCAGCCGCTGTCGCCGTAGTGTTTGTCAACGATACCCTTGGCCATTTCACGCTGCCCGCCGTTAACGTCGCAAACGGCAACCACGCGAGCGTCACGTTGTCCAAGAAATGCTCTCATGAGCGTTGGGCCACGGTTTCCATGACCGATGCAGCCGACCGCGATCCGCTCACTCGGCGTCACCTGGTTGCCCATGCCCAATGCAGAAGCCGGGATGATCTGCGGAGCAGCGACAGCGCTCAGAGCTGCCGCAAGAAAACGTCGCCGAGAGTGGCGTCTACGGTTTCCGGTCCTGCCAACGTATTCACTACCCATCGGTATTCCCTCGTCTGTTGAGAGTGGTTTCGTGTCAACTAACGTGTCTACATGATACCAGAATCAGTTTCAAGAATGTTGGATCGGAGCTGAACAACTGGCGCCGTCAAGAATGACACCTCGCCACATTCATTGGTTGACATGACATCGCGCCCTTTTTCTGGGAAGTAGCCCCTTCCATCCTTGGGTAACGCGTCCGGTCGCAGATTTTCTTGCCTGTCGCTATCTGTGATGTAGAGTTCAACAGAGTGGCTTACGCGCCGCCCCTAACCGCTCCGCTCCTGCCTGTATTCCTTCCGCTGTTTTCTTCTGGGAGTTTGTTGTCATGTCAGACAAAGTCCTGTATTTCCTGAAGACCGAAACCGGCCGACACGTTACCGGCTACGCGGCCGCATTCGCCGCGATCGCACTTGGCTACGTGATGGCCTGCCAATTTCTACTGGGGTAATCTCAGAGCGTGTCCCGCAATTCGTACGAGGGCCCACCGAGGCCATCGAGCGAAAAAAAGACGGCCTCGGAGGGCCCCTGCGGTAAACATCTTTGGAGGTTGTTCCATTAGCCCGGTTAACCGGGCTTTTCCGCGAAGCGGTACCAGGCCCGGCATTCATGCCGAGTTGGATTGAACGACGATCGCCCTAATTCAGCCCGGTTCCACCGGGCTTGCCGCTGTCTGGCTTGAGCCGCAAATGCAAGCGGTGTGGGGTTCAACCCAAACGGCGAGAAGTCCCGTAAACGGGACTGGATGGATCACACGCCTCTCCCGCGTCCAACCTCTGGACGTGACGAAAAGCGAAAAGGACAGGCATTTTCTCGCTGCGAGATTTTCAGCCGTATCGATTCTCGGACTTCCGAACGAACTCGTCTGGAAGTCGCCCAACCGAGTGATTCACCCGTTGTGCAGTCCACGCTGGCATGACTGGCCGGCAAGTACATCGAACTAGCTTCAAGAGATTGGGAGTTCGCGATATTGCTCGATGACGACATCCGCGTTCTGCCGGTGACGTTGGGATCGCCGCCGTTGTAGAATAGTTCTTCGGTGAATCGGCGTCGTCTTACCGGTGAGGGCTGCTTGTGAACGTTCTGCCAAACGATCGCTACCAGCAGGTCCTTTTCATGGTCTTTCTGGTCTTTTTTGCTGGCAGTTGTGTTGCGCCTCCGTATCTTGAATTCCTGTTGATGCAGCACGTGCCCACCGTGCTGGCGGCGTTTCTTCTGGGCTATCTGTCGAGTCGATTCGCCATCAGTCGGCTTAGCTTTTCTTCAATCATTGTGTTTCTCGGCCTGCATACGTTGGGTGCACGCTACCTGTATTCCTACGTACCGTACGACGTCTGGTCAGAGCAACTGCTGGGCGTCAACATCACCGAGTTGTTCGGTTTTCAACGGAATCACTACGACCGTTTGGTTCACTTTTCCTATGGACTGCTGTTAGCGGTTCCCATTCAGGAGTTCGAACGGCGGCATCTGGGGCTGTCATTGGCATTGTCGTCCGTATTGGCTGTCGAGTGCATCATCGCTACGAGTGCCACCTACGAAGTGATCGAATGGCTCGTTGCCGTCGTCTTCACTCCGACCTGGGCCGATCAGTTCCTCGGCCAGCAGGGCGACATATTCGACGCGCAAAAGGACATGGCGTTAGCGACCGCGGGGGCCATCCTGTCCATCGGTGTCCTGGCAGCGGCGCGACGCTGACGCCCGAAGATCGGATTGAGATTGTTCTGTCGAAAGCAATCAGGGACTGCGTAGCGCATTGAGACTCGTGTGCAGTTGCGGTACCTTAAGAGTCTTGACGTCTCGAAGTTGACGTGGCGAGAGCAGTTACCATGGCAGAGGGCTCGATTTCTGTGGGAGGTTCCGACATGAGTGTATCGAAGCGTATCACGCGGCGCGGTTTTTTGCGCGGCACGGCGTCGGCAACTTTTGTTGCACCTTGGATTATTCCCGGTTCGGTGCTCGGTGCCGACGGCGGTACGGCAGCCAACGAACGGATTGTGATGGGGACCATCGGCTGCGGAGGACGGGGTACCGGCGTCATGGGGGGCTTTGCGGGCCGCAGTCAAGTGCAAATGGTCGCCGTGTGCGATCCCGTGCCGGCGCATCGCGAGCGTGCCAAATCGGTCAACGACCAACGCTACGGCAACCAAGACTGCCAGGCGTACAACGACTTCCGCGAATTGCTCGCTCGCGACGATATCGATGCCATTCTGTGCGGCACGCCCGACCACTGGCATGCCATTGTCGTTATCGAAGCGTGCAAGAGCGGGAAAGACGTTTTCTGCGAGAAGCCCGAGTGTCTGACGATCGGTGAAGGACGAGCGATGGTCGACGCCACTCGTCGATTCGGCCGAGTCGTTTCCGGCGGTTCGCAACGGGTATTGGGGGACTACGGAGACTTGCCCCGGCAAGTCCGCGGCGGCGGAGCGGGAGAAATCCGCGAAGTGTTCGTCAGTTGCGGCGGGCCGTCGGGCGACTGTTACCTGCCCGAGGAGCCGTTGCCGCCTGGCCTGGATTGGGATATGTGGCTCGGGCCTGCGCCGTGGCGTCCGTTCCACCAGAATCTGATCCGCGGCGGGTTCCGCCCGTACCGCGACTATTCCGGCGGTGGCATGACCGACTGGGGTGCCCATCGTTTCGGCGCCGCGACGTTTGCGGTGGGCGTGCACAAGACGGGTCCAGTTGAGATCATTCCTCCCGACGGGAAGGATGTCAAGATGTTGACCTACGTCTACGCCGACGGGATGAAGATGTACCACGGAGGCACCAAGAACATCACCTACAAGGGCACCGAAGGTGAACTGCCCGGAAACGGCCACGAGGTGACCGGGCCGGTGGACATTGAAGGCTACTCGGGAACCGGCGGCATCATCGGCGACTTCCTGGATTGCGTCCCCACGCGGAAGAAGCCCTTCCGCGACATCGAAATCGCCCACCGCGCGACCACCGTCTGCCACCTGGGCAACATCGCCTATTGGCTCAAGAGACCATTGAAATGGGACCCTGTGAAAGAAGAAATCGTCGGCGACCCGGAAGCCAATCGGTGGGTCGACCGGCCCAAGCGTGATCCGTGGACCTTGTAACCAACCAGACAGCCGTGACCACCAGTCACGTCATTCTCACAGGGAGAAATATCATGATCCGTTCAAAAATGATCCGTTTTGCCTTGACGTGTTCTATGGCTGCCGCGTCGATCGGCCTGGCCCAGGACAAGAGTCTGCAGGAGACCCTCGACGAATTGCTGCCCGGAATGAGCGCGGAGAAAATTCCCGACCGCCGCGGCCCACAGCAGCAGTGGCGGGAGATCTGTGCCCAGGCGGGCGCACCCGGCAACGAGGCCAGGCGTGCCGAAGTCTGCCCACTGATGGTGGCGAAGGTCGGCGGGGATACTGACAAGCCGGCTCGCATCTGGCTGCTGACGCAGCTCGAGCGAATCGGTCGCGGCGAATGTGTCGACGCGCTGGCGGCGGCTTTGGACGACAAAGACGCACATGTCAGCGACGGCGCGCGGCGCGCACTGACCAATAACCCGGCACCCGAGGCCAACGCGAAGCTACTGGCTAAACTGCAGAGCACCAACGACAACAAGCTAAAGGTTGGGCTGCTGAATTCGCTCGGATACCGTGCAGATGCCACGAGCGTCGTGACACTAGCCAGAGAGTTGGCGAACCAGGACCAAGCCGTCGCCGCCGCGGCTGCGAGATCATTGGGGAAGATCGCCAACGCCGACGCGGCCAAGGCACTTGCGGCCGCACGGACCAAGGCGAAGGGCGACGTGCGCTTTCGCATCACTGATTCGTATCTGCTGTGCGCCGATAGTCTGCTGCGACAGGGCAAGGCAAAGGAGGCGTCGGCCATCTACGCGGCACTGAACAGGCCGGACGAACCCAAAGCAATCCGGCTGGCTGCAGCGCAAGGATTGCTCAACGCCGTCGGAAAGAAATAGGCGCGATCACCGGGCGTCCTATCAACCTGATACCCTCTTGACCGGAGCAACGGTATAACTGTGTGATATAGGTGACTCGCTTCGAGTCCGTTCGGATTGTCAACGACCATGTTTCGTCGCACGTCCTCGATCTGACGCGCTGCTTCAGTAGCTGTTAGACCGGAACCGGTGAAAGGAAATGTTCGCATGTGCCGATCTCCGTATGTTCTCCTATTGGTGATTCTTGCGATTTACTTTGTTGATGCATCCTGCGCGGCGGCGGCCGATGAGGCCAAAGGCAAAGGCCCGAAGCGGACGCCCGATTCGGTATTCGTGGCAACGCCCGGTGATGTGGTGGCCAAGATGCTGGAAGTCGCCGACGTGAAGAAGGACGATATCATCTACGATCCCGGTTGCGGGGATGGACGCATCGTCGTCACGGCAGCCAAAAAGTACGGCTGCCGAGGCGTCGGCATCGAACTCAGCCCCAAGCTGGTCAAAGCTGCGCGGGCGAACGCAGTGCGGAACGAGGTCAAAGACCGAGTTCGGATCTTGGAAGAAGATATCTACGCCGTGGACATGAGCGAAGCCACGGTCGTCACGTTGTACCTGTTGCCTGGGATGAACGTGAGATTGATTCCGCAGTTACAGAAACTGAAACCCGGCGCCCGCATTGTCGCTCACGACTACTGCTTTCAGGGACGCGTCGAAGAGCCGGAAAAGACGGTCGCCATGACATCGAAGGAAGACGCGGTCGAACACCACATCTACCTGTGGACGGCACCGCTGAACGTGAACTCGCCATAGGACAAAGGCAATGACAAATCGTGAACGCATATTGGCGATCCTCGAAGGTCGGTTGCCGGACCGAATCCCGTGGATTCCCCGACTGCAAATCTGGTACGACGCGAATCGTCTGACGGGCGCGCTACCGGAAGAGTACCGCAACCTGAGTCATCGCGAGGTCGAGCGGCGCGTTTTCGGCGGAACGGCGGCCCGCGACGGTATCATCTATCGCATCAGCCTGGAAAATGTCGAAGTTCGTACTCGCCAAGTGGGCGAAATGGACCAGGTCATCGAGTATGAAACGCCGGTAGGCACCGTGACAACACGTCTTCGCAGCACGGAGCAGCTTCGGCAGCAGGGAATTCAAGATGCCGAAGTCGAGTTCATGCTGAAACGCCGGGAAGACTACGCGGTGGTCGAGTACATCATCGAGCACACTCGGTACGAAGCGGCATACGAGGAGTATCTGGAGTACGAATGCGAAGTGGGCGACGAAGGCTACCCCATGATCAATTGTGGAGATTGCCCGTTTCATCATTGGATGCGTGCTCTGACCGGCTACAACGAAGCCTACTTCCACCTGAACGACTTTCCCAACGAAGTCGAGCGTTTCTTGCGGACATTGACGGATCGCTTCAAAGAATCGGTCTGGCCACACATGCTCGACTCGCCGGCAAAGCTGCTGATGCACGGTCACCACCTATCCAGCCACATGACGCCGCCACCATTGTTCGAGCAGTACATTCTGCCGTACTACCAGGAGTTGACGCCACGTTTGCGCGCCGCCGGCAAGGTCGTGGCCCTGCACGGCGACAACGACACGCGGCAGATCCTTGGCCATATTGAACGAGCCGGATTCGGCATGGTCGAGTGTTTTGTTACGTCCCCAATGGTCGACACGACAATGGCCGAAGCCAGAGCGGCTTGGGGCGACCGAGTGATCATTTGGGGCGGCGTGCCGTCCGTGATTCTCGAAGAGCCCTACACGGAGGAGCAGTTCGAGCAGTACATGGACGAACTATTTCGGACGATCGCACCCGGCGGGGCATTCATTCTCGGCATCGCCGACAACGCCATGCCTGGCTCGAAGATCGAGCGAATTGAACGCATAACGCAATTGGTCGAGCAGCGCGGGAACCTGCCGCTTTCGGCGGTATAGGGGCGTTTCTCCTAGAGAAGCCCAGCGCACTCAGGTGAGTGCACTCCATGAGGGATCGACCGTGTGAGCTTCGGAAGTCATGGTCGAAAACGTATGGGGCTGGTATATTGGGTGTGGGCTTTGGGAAGATAGTTCTGCCTTAGACACGAAGAAACGGAGGCCCGTGCAATGCCGTCTCCCTTTCCTGGAATGGACCCGTACTTGGAGGAACCTGGACTCTGGCCGGACGTACACCACGAGTTGATGTCAGTCGGCCGCGAGATGCTCAATCGGCAACTTCGCCCAAAATACCACGTTCGAGTCGAGGAGCGAGTTTACATCTCTGACGAAATGGATCCGGGGCGATCGGTTATCATTCCTGACCTGCGAATAAGAGACGTGGCTGGTTCCCAAGAGCAGCAGGTCTTCCAGGCTTCCGAAACGGTCACCGCCGCAGTGGCCGAACCGATCGTGCTGACCACGCTAATTGACGACGAAATCCACGAAGCACGACTGGAGATTATCGACGGGTCTCAACGATCGGTTGTGGCCGTGATCGAGGTGCTGAGTCCAACGAACAAAGTGGCGGGATCACGGGGTCGAGCCAGCTATGTGCAGAAGCGGCTGGAAATCATGAACTCGCCCGCCCATTTCGTCGAGATCGACTTGTTGCGCGAAGGCCTTCCGATCCAGACTCGCGAACTGTTGCCGAAGTCCGACTACTGCGTGCACGTCTCACGCCGTGAAGGCCGGCCGAAGGGAACCGTGTGGCCGATCCTCCTTCCCCAAAGATTGCCCCCTATCCACATCCCCTTGTTGCCTGAAGACGCCGACTGCGAACTTGATCTGCAGGCCGTGCTCGACACCGCTTACGATCGGGCTGCCTACGATCTGGAAATCGACTATGCCCAACATCCTGTCCCACCCCTACCGTCCGGCTATGTCGAATGGGCGGAACATCTGTTGAGTGACAAGGGCATCTGATAGTCGCCACCGTCAGTTGCTGGCATCAAGATGTCGCGGACTGGTGCCATCTGGCTTTTCTGGTTTTTCTGGTTGCCGAGCCGGAGCTTTGGAACCAGGGAGCGGTGGATGCTCTCGCGTCGCTGAAATCCGGTTTGCACGGGGCGCGGCGAGCTAGTATGCTCGTGTCTTGTAAAGTGTTGCTTCGCGGCTGAAAGACGGCAAAAGGAGGCTAGCCGATGTTGGTAAGACGTCTTTTCTGTTCGGCGATTCCGTTGGCATGGTTCGTTGCGACGATCACGGGCTTCGCGGCCGAAACGGAGCCTTTCCTTAAGGTCTCATCCGTACACTCCGATCCCTACCCGCCGGAGTATGCGATCGACGGCAATCTGGGGACTCGCTGGGCCAGCCGAGTGGCTTCCGGGTCGCCCGAGTGGCTCCAACTCGATCTGGGTTCGCCTATGTCCATCAGCAATCTGGTCATTCATTGGGAACGAGCCCACGCCGTGCAGTATCAGATCCAGGTCTCCAGCGATGGTCGCAAATGGCAAACGGTCTATGAGCGGCAAGATGGAAAGGATGGCAAGGACGTTATTAGCGGATTGTCGGCAGCCGGCCGCTATCTCCGTGTGTTCTGCACGAAACCCGCTTCCTACGATCTCTACTCCATCTGGGAAATCGAATTCCCGGACCGCGATGTGGCGAACGCTGTGGCCAAGGGGAAACGGCGACTGGCGGAAGATCGTAGGAAAGTGGAGGTCGAAGCGGGGCGCCGTCTGGCGAATGTCGTAGCGGATTACGACGTCCAGGAGATCGTCTTTGCATTGCGACAGCCCGGCAAAGACGGACATTGGTACGCCAACTTCAGCTACTACGCCGAAGACGAGAACCGGCTGACCTACGGCAACGGCGGCAAGCTCTACCGGATGAACCTGACTTCCGGCGCCCTGACGGCCCTCGTCGACGACCCCGAAGGCGCCGTCCGCGATCCCGTCGTGCATTACGACGCGCAGAAAATACTATTCTCGTACCGCAAAGGCAGCTCGACCAACTATCACCTGTACGAAATCAATATCGACGGCTCGGACCTGCGACAGTTGACCGACGGACCGTACGATGACATCGAACCGTGTTACATGCCCGACGATTCGATTATCTTCGTCTCCAGCCGCTGCAAACGATGGGTGCAATGCTGGCTGACGAAGGTCGCAGTGCTGCACCGGTGCGACGCCGACGGCAGCAACCTTCGCGCCATCTCGGCGAACCTCGAACACGACAACACGCCGTGGCCTCTGCCCGACGGACGTGTGCTCTACCAGCGTTGGGAATATGTAGATCGGTCCCAAGTGGACTATCACCATTTGTGGACGACCAACCCGGACGGGACCGGCCAGATGATCTATTACGGGAACATGCATCCTGGAATCGTCATGATCGACGCCAAGCCGATTCCGGGAACGAACAAGGTGGTGGCGATCTTTTCGCCGGGCCACGGCCGTCGAGAGCACGATGGGACCGTCACCATTGTCGATTCTCGCAAAGGCCCGGACGATCGGAGCTTCGCTCAGCCAATTACGCGCGATGCCAGCTACCGCGATCCTTGGGCCTTGTCCGAAGACCTTTTCTTGGCGGCCCAAGGCAAGCGGATCGTGTTCCTGGACAGCCAGGGGAATACGGCCGAAATCTACAGCCTCAGCCCCGAGGAAAGCGCTGCTGGCTTCGAGTGCCACGAGCCGCGGCCGGTTTATCGTCGGGAGCGCGAACGAATCGTCCCGGGCCGCCTGGATACGGAACACGAAACGGGCACGCTTGTGCTGATGAACGTCTACAAAGGGCGCAACATGGAAGGAGTCCAGCCGGGCGAGATCAAGAAGTTGCTCGTGCTGGAATCGCTGCCCAAGCCGATCAACTTTACCGGCGGCATGGATCCGTTGACGTACGGCGGTTCGTTCACTTTGGAGCGAGTCTTGGGCACCGCCCCGGTGGAACCGGATGGTTCGGCTCACATTGAACTGCCGGCTTTGCGCGCTCTGTTTTTCGTTGCACTGGACGAGAACGACATGGCCGTCAAACGCATGCGGAGCTTCCTGACCGTGCAGCCAGGCGAGGTGACAAGCTGTGTGGGTTGCCACGAGCAGCGGACGCAGAGCTTCGTACCAGACGGCGACTTGATGGCGCTTGGCCGCCGGCCGAGCCGGATCGAACCGTACGCGGACTGTCCTGACGTGTTCGATTTTCCTCGAGATATTCAACCGATTCTCAACGATCTGTGCGTCGATTGCCACGGTTACGAGAAGACCGAACGCGGCGGGCCATACGCCGGTCGCGTAGCGCTCACGGGCGACCGCGGCCCGATGTTCTCCCACGCCTATTTCACCATGACCGTCCGGCGCCTGTTCTCGGATAACCGCAACGAGGCGAAGAGCAACCATCCGCCACGGACGCTGGGTTCGGCGGCCAGCCGTATCTTCAAGATGCTGGACGGATCGCATTACGACGTGAAGGCGACGGAGCACCAAAAGAGGATGCTCCGCTTGTGGATCGAACTTGGGGCGCCGTATCCCGGGACCTATGCCGCGCTGGGGTGCGGTTCGGTCGGCGGTTACCATCAGAATCAACTAGTGAACACGGACCTCGATTGGCCGACAACCAAGGCAGGCGCCGAAGTGATTGGTCGCCGCTGCGCTTCTTGCCACCGCGACGCCGACGTGTTGCCAATGTCGCTCTCGGACGAACGCGGTTTGTCATTCTGGCGATTCGACCTGGACGATCCACGGTTGAAGCTCGCCCGTCACATCGTCTTCAATCTGACGCGGCCCGAAAAATCGCTGTTGGTGCTTGCGCCGTTGGCCGAGAAGGCCGGTGGTCTTGGCTTGTGTTGCGACGACCAGGGCGCGCCCGCGGCTGTGTTTGCTGATACCAACGACCCGGACTACCGGAAACTGCTGGAAATGGCCGCGGCCGGCAAGGGAAATCTCGACACGATCAAACGCTTCGACATGCCCGATTTCCGACCGCGTCCGCAGTACCTGCGCGAGATGAAACGCTACGGCGTCCTGGCGCCGGACCATCCGGACGACGCGCTGGTGGACCCATATGACTTGGATCGCCGCTACTGGGAGTCCCTCTGGCACCGCGGAATGGTACAGAAGTAGCCGGGACTACAAGGGACGTCGCACTACACGTAGTTCCCGCGAGCGAAGACTTCATTCGCTCGTTGCTTTCAATTCCACATCTCCCCAGGCGAGCCGTGAGACTTCCGATGAAGAGCTGCTTTCGGCAACCAACGCCAATACCTCGATGCCCTTGACCTGGACTTCGAACTGTTCGGCGGACCCAAAACCCGTCAGAGTCTCGGATTCCCAGAGCAAGTTGCTGTCGCCGTAGATCCGGAACACTGCCGAAGGTTTCTGGTCGCGAGCGCCCGCGTCGTCCACAGTGTCACTGATTCCGGCCGTACCTCGTAGTGTCGCGAACTTGCCGTCCAGCATATAGCCCACCTGTGCTACGCCCTCATCTTCCTCCGGCTGAACCCAGATAACCGATTCGCATTTCTGGCCCGAAAACGCAACCGACCGAGGAGCGCCCCCATCGCCCGTCTTCAAGCCGATGCGTTCAGATGGCGTCATCAGCGACAGGTCGTTCTTCTTCGCGGGAGTGTCCTCATCGCCCGGTGGCGTCGTGTCGGGCTTGCCTGTCACGCCGGACGGCGGCGAGTCGGACGGCTTCGAGTCTGGATCGGCTTTCGGTGTACTTGTGCGCTCGGGATCTTCCACAACGGCATCGGGTTTGGACGGTTCCACCTCCGGGGCCTCGTCTGTCATCTTGGTCGTTCTGTCAACATCTCCCTCAGCCGGTTGTTCGAGACCTGCCTCGTCAATATCCTCCGTGGTTTCCACCGGGACGTCTGACACGGTCGTCACGGAATTCCGAAATGAAGTCCGCGCGGTCATCCCGACAGGCGCGCCACGCAAGAAGACGAACACCGCTCCGAGGAGCATCAGGGCGAACAACACAATGACAACGACGACGAAGACCACAGCGACCGTGGTACCGGCTCCGTCACCGCGCGACTGGGGTGAGTGCTCGTTCATGTTCGATCTTCACGCAATTCGAGATGTCCCATGATGTCCTATCGTGTGCCACTGCTTGCTCGCAAGCAGTGCCGCACGGCCAACAAGTAAGCCCCGCCACACGAACGCCTACATGGGAGAGGATTCCTGCGAGTCGGTTAACTACCACCACCAGATCCATCATACAAATCATCCCCGGTCGTGTCTTTCCCTTACCGGGTCAATTGTGCTAAAAAGCTTGGTCATGTTTGGCCTACTAAATATCAACAAACCAAAAGGCGTGACCTCGCGAGACGTGGTTAACCGCGTGCAACGTGTACTACGCGGCGGAAAGGTCGGACACGCCGGCACGCTGGATCCGCTAGCCACGGGCGTGCTCGTTGTGTGCGTCGGCCCGGCGACGCGTCTGGTGGAGTACGTCCAGCGAATGCGCAAACTGTACTCGGCGACGTTTCTCCTTGGCAAGACGAGCGATACCGAGGACATCGAGGGCCATGTAGTGGACCTGATCGAACCACCCTGCCCCAGCCGCGCTGAGATCGAAGCCGCGTTATCGAAGTTCATCGGTGACATCGAACAGCGACCACCCGCGTACTCGGCGCTCAAAGTCGGCGGCCGGCGCGCATACGACCTGGCACGCAAAGGAAAGCAGGTTGAATTGTTGCCGCGGAAAATCACGGTCTATGACATGACGGTGTCGGGATACGAATACCCCGAATTGAAGCTGCAGATCACTTGCGGCTCAGGCACTTACGTCCGTTCGCTCGGGCGTGATCTGGCCGAGTCGCTGGATACCGGTGCGGTGATGTCCGCGCTGGAGCGCACGGCAATCGGCAGTTTCCGCGTCGACGCCGCCGTCGATCCGGACAGACTTTCCAGCCAGAACGTCGCCGGATTTCTGCTTGCGCCGCTGGATGCTGTATCCGAGTTGCCTGCCGTCGAACTGACACAAGGCGAAAGGCATCGCATCGGCAATGGGCAGTCGATTGACAACCGTTGGCAACTCCAATGCCCTGAGATTGCTGCACTTGATGAATCGGGGCAGTTAGTGGCGCTTCTCACGCAGCGCGGCCCAGAACTGCTGCGTCCCGTCCGCAACTTCCCCACGGCGGATACGGACTAGATCGCTCCGGGCCCGGTTTCCGTTCCGCCGATCTGAATTGCCTCCTCCATCGGCAGCACGAAAATCTTGCCGTCGCCGATATTGCCCTCCGGGCCGGTACGAGCGACGCTAATGATGGTTTCCAAGGTGCGTTCCAGGAAATCGTCGTTGACGGCGATTTCCAGCACGATTTTCCGCAACAGATGGGTCTTGTATTCGACGCCGCGATACGTCTCGGTCTGCCCTTTCTGACGCCCGAACCCCTGTGCGTCACACACCGTCATCCGTTCGACGCCAATTCGTTGCAGAGCGTCTCGTAACGGATGCAGTTTTGTTGGCTGAATTATCGCGACGATGATCTTCACGGGATGTTCTCCCCCCCAGGAAAAAGGCGCTTCGTCGGTCAGCGGGGCCAGAAACAGGATACCACGACTGGCGGTGCGTGCAAACAGCCTCGTTCAATCACCCAGCGAACTTGCCACATCCGTACGATAAGCCGACATGGCCGGAAAAAAACCGCACAGAACGGCAAGAAAAATCAGGGCCGGGATCAGCAGCACTTCGGACGAGACCTGCATCCAAGCCGGCGATGACCCGAGTCGCAGTAAGTCGAGCACATCCACCTTCGGCGCGAAGTCAAAGAAGCCAACGGCAACGCCTGTACGTTCTTGAATCAGCGGACTTGCCAGCCCGTTCAAGACGTGGGCGCCAACCCATCCGAGCATACCGCCTCCGAGCGCCAGGCAGATCGACTCCAGAAGAATGATCGACATGACGGTGCCGCGTCCGGCGCCCAGGGCGCGCATCACAGCGATCTCGTGACGACGCTCACTCATCGAATTGTAGATGCTAACCAGAATGCTCACGCCCGACACAACACAGATCATCGCCGTCAACGCCAAGAGCGCGGTCTGAATAGGCGTGACAATCATGTCGAACAAGCTGAAGATCTCCTTGACGG
>JADHUC010000158.1 GCA_016784735.1 Pirellulaceae bacterium
TATCCGCAGGCTACTTTCAGACTGATCGGCGAGATGAACATAGCCGGGCAACAACGCGGGTTTGGCTGGTTCGGGGCCGACTTCTGGCCGGTCTTCGAGGGCAGGCGCAGCAGTGCCAGAGTCTACGAACGATACCCCCAGGCCAACTGGCGGAACCTCAACATCATGACGGCTCTACTCGGTCCCGGCCCGCACGGGCCAGTCTCGACTCATCGTTTCGAGATGATGATCGAGGGCGTGCAGGAATGCGAGGCTCGCATCTTCGTGGAAAAGGCTCTCCTTGAGAAGAGGATCAGCGGGCCACTTGCAGAGCACTGCGCGCGTCTCCTGGAAGAACGCAACCGTGCGACCCTCATGGGTTTGGGCAACCACATGCTCGAGGGCTGGCTCAAGGACGACTCCTATGCGCGAATTCACGGTTGGTGGAACGAGCCGGGATTGGCGGGCGGGTATTGGTATCTCACATCCGGATGGCAGGATCGATCCGAGAAACTCTACGCGGCCGCAGCCAGCGTCGAAAAGGTTCTTGGTCAGGCCAGCAGTTTCCGCAACACCGTCTGGAGAATACCGCCGTTGCGGTAGTAGTCCATTTCGACCGGCGTGTCGATGCGGACGCGAGCCTGGAATTGGATAGCCTTGCCGTCGGCCGATGTCGCATTGACGGTCACCGTACCGCGTGGCTGGAGGCTGTCGTCCAAGCCTTCGATGTCGAACTGCTCCTCGCCGGTCAACCCGATCGACTGCCATGTTTGACCGTCGGTGAATTCCAGCGGCAGCACGCCCATGCCCACCAGGTTGCTGCGATGGATGCGTTCGTAACTGGCCGCAATTACGGCCCGAACGCCGAGCAGATAGGTGCCTTTGGCGGCCCAATCGCGGCTGCTGCCGGTGCCGTATTCCGTTCCGGCCAGGACGACCAACGGTGTGCCTTCTTCGCGATACTTCACGGCCGCATCGTAGATCGTCATTTGCTCGCCGCCCGGCACGTGGCGCGTCCAGCCGCCTTCGGTCCCCGGAGCCAACTGGTTGCGGATGCGGATGTTGGCGAATGTCCCGCGAAGCATCACTCGGTCGTTGCCTCGCCGAGAGCCGTAGCTATTGAAATCGCGCGGCTCGACGCCCTGTTCGATTAGGAAACGGCCGGCCGGGCTGTCTTGGGCGATCGCGCCAGCGGGCGAAATGTGGTCGGTCGTTACCGAATCGCCCAGTAACGCCAAGACACGCGCCCCAGTGATCGGCTGAATTGGCGCGACTTCCGGCGTGATGTCGGCCAAGAATGGCGGTTCCTGAATATAGGTGCTGGCCTCGTCCCACGCGTACAGATCGCCTTCGGTCACCGAGATCTTGTTCCAGGTTTCGTTGCAGTCGAAAGCGTTGCCATAGCGCGACTTGAACATCTCCGCATCGAGCGATTTGGCGGCCAAGTCTTTGATCTCTTCGGTGCTTGGCCAGATGTCCTTCAAGTACACGTCCTGGCCATCGCGATCACAGCCCAGTGGTTCGCTGGTCAAGTCGATGTCCGTTGTGCCGGCCAAAGCGTAGGCCACGACCAGGGGCGGGCTGGCCAAATAGTTGGCTTTCACCATCGGACTGACTCGCCCTTCGAAGTTGCGGTTGCCGCTCAGCACGGCCGCTGCCACCAAGTCCCCGTCGGTAACGGCCGCGGCTACGGGTTCGGGCAACGGTCCGCTGTTGCCGATGCAAGTCGTACAGCCGTACCCCACGGTATGGAAACCGAGTTGCTCCAATACCTTGGTCAGTCCGGCTCGATCCAGATAGTCCGTCACTACACGGGATCCGGGCGCCAGACTGGTCTTCACGTACGGTTTGACCTCGAGACCGCGTTCCACGGCTTTCTTGGCCAAGAGCCCCGCGGCCAACATGACCGAGGGATTACTGGTGTTCGTACAGCTTGTGATAGCGGCGATGACCACCGCACCGTGGCCGATCTCCTTACTGTCTCCGTCGGTGGTGACCTGGGCCGTGCGCTTGCATGCGTCTTCGTCCAACGCGAACCCGCGCTCGCTGACCGGGGCGCGTAATGCACTTTGGAAAGCCGTCTTCATGGCGGCCAGTGGTACTCGATCCTGCGGGCGTTTTGGGCCGGCCAACGACGGTTCGATCGTGCTGATGTCCAACGACAGTGTTTTCGTGTACTTCGGCGTGGGGCTGTCGTCTGTGCGGAAAATGCCTTGTTCCTTCGTGTATCGCTCGACCAGCTCCACCTCGTCTTCAGTGCGCCCGGTACGCCGCAAGTAGCCCAGCGTTTCGTCGTCGATTGGGAAGAAGCCCATCGTTGCGCCGTATTCCGGTACCATGTTGGCAATGGTCGCTCGATCAGCCAGCGACATCTTCGACACGCCGGCGCCGAAGTACTCGACGAATTTTCCAACGACTCCTTCCTTCCGGAGGATCTCGACGATCGTCAGTACCAAATCGGTTGCCGTGGCGCCGGGCGGAAGTTCCCCGGTCAGCTCGAATCCCACCACTTCCGGCATCAGCATGTACAGCGGTTGCCCCAGCATGACGGCTTCGGCCTCAATGCCACCGACGCCCCAACCGACAACGCCAAGGCCGTTGATCATCGTTGTGTGGCTGTCGGTACCGACCAGGCTATCGGGGATGGCGACTGGCCCTTGGTCGTCCTGACGCAGAAAGACTCCTTTCGCCAGAAACTCAAGGTTCACTTGATGAATGATGCCGACATTCGGCGGGACGGCGCGGAAATTCTCGAAGGCCTTCTGGCCCCAACGGAGGAACTCATAGCGTTCGCGGTTTCGTTGAAACTCCAACTCGACGTTCGCGTTCAGTGCATCCGGGCTTGCGAAGCGGTCGACTTGGACCGAGTGGTCGATCACCAGATCGACGGGGATCAGCGGATTGATCCTCTTGGGATCTCCGCCAAGCCGCTTCATGGCGCTGCGCATGGCAGCCAAATCGACGACGGCCGGCACACCAGTGAAATCTTGAAGAACGACTCGCGCCGGCTTGAATGGCACTTCCAGCTTGGCGGGCGCCGCCGCATTCCAGGCGGCTAGATTCCTCACGTCATCTTCGCTCACCACGTAACCGTCGCAATTCCGCAACACGGCCTCCAGCAGCACCCGGATCGAGTATGGCAATCGAGAGATTTCTCCGATGCCTTGGTCCTCGAGCTTCGAAATCCGGTAGATCCCAACGCTTCCACGAGCGGTGTCAAAGGTATCTCGCGCCCCAAGAACGTCGAATTGCGTGGTCTTTTCGGTCATCAAGCTATCCCAGTCCATCCGGTTAGAAGTGGTTCGAGAGCTAGGCTGGAGTTCACGCTTTAGCGTGGGAAGAAGACACGCTGAAGCGTGAACTCCAACGAGTGCCGAAGGCGGCACTACAAGCCAATTTATGCGTCGGCTCGAAACAAAGAAAGCCCCGGTACGCGAGAGAAACCGGGAGCTGGTCCGCATGCGGTCGTCAGGTCTGTCGCAATCTGGAGAACAACTGGCGGTATTCTTGGCGGGGCGTCTCGCCCGAATCGCCGCTCACTTGCGTGCTGTCGACTTCTTCGTCGACCACAACAATCAGATCGCTGTCGTCCGGCGGGGGAACGCGCATGACGTGGGCTTGGACCGGCACTGATTCGTCAATGTCGTCCACATCGCAGTCGCCCGTTTCAAAGTCATGGACCTGTTCTTCTGCGTAATCTGTGTCACGAACTTGATCGTCGAATTCTCGATCCGCCTGGACGATCAGTTGGTTGACCTCGCGGAATGCCTCTTCGACCGGCGCGGCGGAGTCCGTGGCGTCGGTTGGTTCCGGCGTCGCGGGCTCGTCTGGCCAGTCCTCTGCGACCGGTGGCATTTGTTCGGATCCCTGGAAAATGGTCTCGGCGGCAGCCTCCAGCTCCGGATCGTGACCGCTTGGTGCGACGTTTGCGACGGACGGGGCCTCCGCGTGCAACCGCACGTAGTGATCAACTACCGTCTCTTCATCGTCGAAGGACTCGTCGAACGGGTTCTCCGTCTGTGGTGCCTCCGGAGGCTCCTCCTCGTCTTGGACCGTGGCCTCGACTTCACCGTCTGTGGCCTCGACTTCACCGTCTGTGGCCTCGACTTCATCGCACGTGGGCTCGACTTCATCGCACGTGGGCTCGTCCGGCAACTCGGCTGACAGGGCCGTTTCCTCTTCCGAGGGCAATTCGTCCATCCGCTCGTCGCACGCGTCCAAATCGCCAGCATTCTCCGGATCTTCCTCGACCTGGGACACGCACGTCTCGATTTCGTCCAGTTGCCATGTCAGATCGATATCGCCAGGATCGGAAGTTGGTTCTGGAACAGCCGGTTCCGCTTTGCTTGATTCTGCGAAGTCGGGTTCTTCCAACGCGCCGAATTCGATCACGGTTTCGTCCGGAGCGGACTCCGACGACGGAGTTCGGGACGGTGCAGGCAGTTGCTGTAGATCGGCCCAAGCTTCCTCGATCATTTGGGCGTCCACCGGCTGCTGCTCGTTCACCACTGCCAGTACCAGCGCATGATCGCAGACTTGATTGACGAGTCGGGGCACGCCATCGGTCGCCTGGTGGATGGCGACAAACGCGTCTTCACTGAAGACCTGTTCCGGATCGCCGCCCGCCATGGCGATCTGCGAACGGACGTACTCGAGGGTCTCCTCGTAGTTCAGCGACTGCAAGTAGCAGCGGGCGGCGATTCGTTGATTGAGGCTCTCCAATTTGCGACTCGCCAATCGCTCTTCCAGCATCTGGCTGCCGACAAGCACCAGGTGCACGCGAGGTTGCCCGTCGCGCACCAAATTAGTGATCATACGGATCTCTTCCACCAACCGGAGCGGCAGCGTGTGTGCTTCGTCCACCAACAGCAGCATCCCGTCACGATTCGATTTCTCCGGCTGCAAGAAATCCATCAACGACAGTCTCAGTTCGCCTTCTTCCAAGCCGCGATATGGCAAGTCCAGCTCGAAAAGGATGTTCTGCAGGAGGGCTCGGCGCGTACAGAGCCGAGCGCTGGCGAGCATGACTACGTGAAATGCATCGCGAAAACGAGCCGCCAGCAATTGACACAGCAGGGATTTCCCCGTGCCCGTTCCCCCGATCAACATTCCGGGACCTTCGGCTCGTCCGATACAACGCGTCAGCGTTTGATGCGCGTTTTCGGCGCTGGATGCGGGATAATAGAATTCGGTGCGTGGAGCCGAAGGGAACGGTCGTTCGTTGAGCCGAAAGAAGTCTTCGTACATTTCAGCGTGCTTTCCTGATTCTGCGTAATCGTTACAACCCGCGTCTTACGTGTCTCGCCCAAAGCCGCAAAACTCGCGCTAAACCACACAACCCGGCGTACTCCTACAAATCGGCACGCGCTCCCTCTTGTCTCCAGCGAGAGTGCCCCCAAGGTTGCCAGCAAGACAATCGACGCTAGCAAAGCCGGTCTGAGAATTTGACTGTCCCCGCCGACCGGTTCCAGCCGAATACTCTTTGGAACCGGAAAACTCGGCCAGATAGGTGACCGTCCGGACCAAGGGGGGACCATGGACTACGATCCGTCTATGAACGGCGTATGCGCCGATTTTGCCGACACCGAAAACAGCACTCCACGCAAACGCCGCTTGCCGACGGCCTCTGGTGTCGTGGCTTTGGCCTTTCTTGCAGTTACCGGCTGCCTGACCTTAGCAGCGGGTCCTGCCCAGGCCGCGGCAGCGCCGTTCGGTCAAAGCTTGACCAATGGGCGGAGTCGCAACGAGGCCATCCAGGCGATTCCCTTCGACCAGATGGACGAACAGCTTCGAGCCAAGCTGTGGCGAGTCGTCTCGAAACCGAGCATCTATCGCCGACTGCCCGTACAGACGATCGACTGCGACCCGGATATGTACGTGTTTCTCGTTCGATATCCCGAGGTCCTTGTCAACATCTGGCAGTTGATGGGAGTCACCAAGGTACAGATCAAACGCAGCAGTCCGTTTGCCTTCAACGCGTCGGACGGCGTCGGCACCGTTACGAACGTGGAGCTTGTGTGCGCCAGGCCCGATCTCCATGTGTACTACGCGGACGGAATTTATGAAGGACCGTTGATTCACAATCGCATCACCGGGAGGTGTGTCGTCGTGCTCAGGTCGGCATTCGCCAGGCAGGGTGGTCGCATTCGTGTGACCACCCACTTGGACGCTTTCATCGATCTGGACAATCTCGGCGCGGAGATTTTGGCCAAAACGCTCCACCCACTGTTCGGAAAGACGGCTGATCATAACTTCACGGAAACAACCCAGTTCGTCGGTCAGGTTTCCCGGGCGTCCGAAGCGAATGGCCCCGGCGTCGAGCGGCTGGCGGCCAAGCTGACAAACATCGACCCGGCCGTCCGTCAGACGTTCGCCGACTATGCCGAGGTGGTCTACCAGCGAGCGATTCTGCGGCGAGCGGCTGGGGCAGTTTCCTTGCCCGCCTCCAACGCTAACGTGGGGTCGCCCAGGGGAGAAAGTCCGGTCTACGTATCGTCGGATGCATCGAGCGCTACATTGGAACCGGTCACGCCGCGTCGACGGACACCCATCTTCCGCCGTTAGTGCTTTGTCAATTCTTAAATTTAGGGTTCGCGTTCTCGTGGCGTAAGCTTCCAGCTTGCGATGAACGAGGTGGAGGCATTGGCAAGCAGGATGCTTACCCCACGTCTTAGAATTGACAAAGCGCTAGTCCGCTTCACGCAGCAAATCCTCGCCGTAGCCCGGCGGGAATGGGTCGGCTAGATCATCCAGTCCGCTTACGTCCTCGGAGTCCTTCAGGTTGGGCGTCGGACCCGGGCTCGAATTCGTCTCAGATTTCTGCCCACTGTCGTCCTGGTCGCGCGTCTCTCTGCCAGTCTCTTCACGTTCAAGAGCGTCGATGTCGATATCTCCGAACCGCCGCATCCAATCGGCCACTTCGTCCGCTGAGGGTGAATCCTGTGGTTTGGGCTCAGCTCCGTTGGCGCCTTCTCGCTCTCGCGCTGCCGCCACGATCTGTTTGAACCAAGTGTCGCTGTCAATCGCCACAGCTTTCCGTTTCCGGGCGGCACGCTGCAAGCGATGATCGCTGGAGACTACCGTCAGTTGTCGCGGTGCCGAATCGGCTCGGATTAGCTCCTCGATCAAATCGTCAGCTTCCTGGTTCTTGGCGGCAAACCGGACAGTCAAACCGCGATGTTTGGCTGTCCGCTGTAGCCCCGGCGGTGCCAGCTTTGCATCAAACACGACGGTGGTTCGCGTCGCGTTGGCCGAGTCGACATTGCCTGCCACAAAGTCCAATAGCGCATGCCGGGATCGTTCCAGCGTGCTTGGCCCCGCTCCCGGGGCAAAGATGCCAGCCGCGTTCAACAGATTGTAGCCGTCGATGATGAGCGCCATGATAGGATGCGGTGTATCGCACCTTCTGGAACGGAACTGGCCAGGATCGACCGAGCCCAGTATAACAGCCCTGCCATGACGGACCAGACAAATGCATCAAGGAACGTTGCTTCGTTAGCAATTGTATTCGAGGGCGGACTGATCGTCCTGGCGCTGGCGATTGCCTGGTGGTCCGGAAGACCGCCGCTGCCCGGCGTCGAGTGGACGTGGCGAGCCTGGCCTGCGGGCGTGGCGGCTCTGTCTTGGGGGCTGGTCGCGACGGTCCCAATGTTGCTCGGGCTGGTTGTTCTGGATCGCCATCCAGTTGGCCCGTTTGCCCAGTTGCAGCGACTCGTGGAGTATAGACTTGCCCCGCTGTTCGCGGGAATGACGGTGTTGGAAATGGCGGCCATCTCGCTGGCAGCCGGGTTCGGCGAGGAAATGCTGTTTCGCGGGCTGTTGCAGGTGGCGGTTCGCGATTGGGTCGGTGCTCCTCATGGTGTCTGGAGCGGACTGGTCATTGCCGCCTTGGCATTCGGGGCTTGTCATTGGGTCACAAGAACGTATGCCGTCTTGGCCGCCTTGATGGGCCTGTACTTCGGCATCCTTCTGATAGCGACCGACAACCTGCTGACGCCGATCGTGGCACATGCGCTGTACGATTTCTTCGCGTTGCTGTACTTGGTCCGCTGGAAACATCGAGAGCCAGAACCGAAGGCGTGCGAAGACACGCAACCCGAGGACGACGTGCCGGATGATTGACGCGGCGCCGCCTGTTCCGATTTACCACAACGACGTACAATTCGAGCGAACTAGCGGTTGTTCAAGGGCAAGGTTTCCGTTCTGAGACGTCGGCTTGTTTTTGAACAACCGCTAATGACCGTTTCATCTTCGCCAAGCGCGACCGCGCAGCCTCTGCGTCAGTTGACGCGTTCGATTGCTGCGCAGGAAGGCTTCGCCGAAGTGGCTGCGGCCCTTTCAGAAGGTCGCGAGGCGACTTTCGACGGAGTCTGGGGATCGTCGTGCGCGCTGGTGGCGGCTGCGCTGGTCGAGGCCGTCGCTGGAGTCATGGTTGTCGTCTGCCCGCAATTGGACGACATCGACGAATTCCGTGACGACTTGACCTTGTTTTCCGACGTTGTGCCCCAGCGATTTCCGGCTTGGGAATCGGATCCGGGCGAACGGATTGTCCACGACGAAATCTATGGCGACCGGCTGCGCACGCTGAAACAACTCGTCGAGCCCCATACCTCTGGACTGGTCGTCACCAGCATCCAGAGTCTGCTCCAACCGACGCCAAGACGTGACTTGGTGGCTGCTAGCAGCCGACAATTGGCTGTGGGCGAGCGGGTAAATGTCGATGATTTCCTGGCATGGTTGGCCTCTCGCCGTTTTCACCATACCAGCGCCGTCGAACTACCTGGCGAGTTTTCTCATCGAGGCGGGATCCTCGACGTTTTCGCACCAGACTGGCACCAGCCGGTACGAATCGAGTTCTTCGACGATGAAGTGGAATCGATTCGCCAGTTTGACGTCCGATCGCAACGCAGCCTGCAATCGCTTGATTCGGTCGAAATCACGGTCCTCGACCCCTCGGCGACCGCCGACGGGCACTTCAGCGACTATTTGCCCGACGACAGTATGTTCTTGCTGCTCGAACCGGAACAGAGCGCAGAGGAAGCGAAGCGGTACCTGAAACGTCTGGAACGGCCGCAGGATTTCCATGGTTTTCCGGCCGTTATGCGCGAGGTCGCCCGCTTCGCCGTGGCCACGGCGTCCGCCCTCGCTAAAGGTGCCTTAGGTGCCACCTGCCGATTGCAGATCGATTCGGTCGAACGATTCAGCGGCGAGATCGACCATGTGCGCAGCGAGTTGGATCGGGTTGGCGAAGGTCACGAAGTTTTCGTTGCATGTCAAACCGAAGCCGAAGTCGAACGGGTGTCTGAAATCCTGCGCACCACGAAGACGGCAGCGAGCGGCCGTTTGCGGTTTCCGCTCGGCAGTCTGCGCCAAGGCTTTCGCCTGACCCGCGACCGGATCGTCGTAATCACCAGCGGCGAGCTGTTTCACCGTGGCGAACTGCGACGATTGCCGCGTCGCCGGCTGGGCCGGGCAATCGACAGCTTCATGGAGTTGCGTACAGGCGATCTGGTAGTGCATCTGTCGCACGGAATCGGCCGTTACCGTGGGTTGGAACTGCTGGACAAGGACGGGCGTGTCGAAGAACACGTGAAGATTGAATTCCATGGCCGGACCACGGTCTACGTTCCATCCTCCAAGATCGGTCTGGTGCAGAAGTACGTTGGCGGCAGCAAGACGCGACCGACGTTGGCCAAGCTCGGCGGCAAGACCTGGGTACGGCAAAAGCAGGCGGCCGAGGCGGCTGTGGTCGACTTGGCGGCCGACATGCTCCAGATGCAGGCCGAACGGCGAGCCCGACCGGGGATCGCCTTCGCGGTCGAAAGCGACTGGCAACGCGAATTCGACGCCTCGTTTCCCTATTGCGAGACTCCCGACCAATTGACGGCAATGGGTTCGATCCAAACGGACATGGAAACGGCGCGGCCCATGGATCGGCTGATCTGCGGAGACGTGGGATTCGGCAAGACCGAAGTGGCCATGCGTGCCGCGTTCAAGGCGGTTGATAACGGGTATCAAGTGGCACTGCTCGCACCGACGACCGTGCTGGTAGAACAGCATTTCCACACGTTTCGCGATCGCATGGCGGAATTCCCGTTTGACATCGCCAGGTTAAGCCGGTTCTGCTCGGCAAGCGAACAGCGAGAAATCATCAAACGGCTGGCGGGCGGACAAATCGACATCGTGATCGGTACACACCGCTTGGCGTCCAGCGACGTGCGTTTCTCGAACCTGGGCCTGGTGATTATCGACGAGGAACAGCGATTCGGGGTGGAGGTCAAAGAGCGGTTGAAATCATTCCGCTCGACCGTCGACGTAATGACGCTAAGCGCAACGCCGATTCCTCGCACATTGCACATGTCGCTGGTCGGCGTGCGCGATATCTCCAACCTGGAAACGCCTCCGGAAGACCGCTTGGCCATCGAGACGCGAGTCACCCGCTTCGACCGCGACCTGATTCGGCACGCCGTGCTGCGCGAACTGAACCGCGGCGGTCAGATCTTCTTCGTCCACAATCGCGTTGGCGATATCCGCATGGTCGAAGAGATTCTGCGGCAGGTTGTTCCCGAAGCTAGCATTCGAGTCGGCCACGGCCAGATGCCGGAGTCGGAACTGGAGAAAGTGATGGTCGACTTTGTCGACGGCAGTTTCGACCTGCTGCTAGCGACAACTATCGTCGAAAGCGGCTTGGATATCCCCAACGCCAACACCATCTTCATCAACGAGGCGGATCGGTACGGCTTGGCCGATATGCACCAGTTGCGAGGCCGAGTGGGACGCTACAAACACCGAGCCTACTGCTATCTAATGTTGGATCCGCACAAAGCCATCACGCCAAACGCGGCCCGCCGTTTGCGTGCTATCGAAGAGTTCAGCGACATGGGCGCCGGGTTTGCCATTGCCATGCGCGATCTGGAAATCCGCGGCGCTGGCAACCTACTAGGGACGCAACAGAGTGGCCACATCGCAACGGTGGGGTACGAGCTCTATTGCCAACTCCTTGAAAACGCCGTGCGTACGCAGAAACGAATGCCTCCCGAGCGAGCGATCGACGTGGACGTCGATCTTCCCGGCAGGTCGTACTTGCCAACCGACTATGTACCGGACATGCGTCTGAAGATCGACCTTTACCGTCGATTGGCGCGAATCACGACCATTCACCAGCTTAGTGAACTTCGCGAGGAACTACTCGATCGTTTCGGACCGCTGCCTGATCCGGTTCGGCGAATGTTCTCGGTGGAAGAGCTGAGAATTGACGCGGCAGTCTGGCAGATTGCGGAGGTTTATAGGGATGGACGGTTTGTCGTTTTCCGATACACAAACCGGGCTCGCGCGGAGCAGTTGGCGAGACAACATAACGGAAAACTCCGCCTCGTCGACGACCAGCATGCGTATCTCACTATCTCGCAAGGAGTTACGACGCCGGACGCACTGCTGGAAACCACCAAAACGGTGTTGCGGCCGGACTGACTTCGTCGATATACTCCCCGTCCCTTTTCAGAGACGTGATGTGGGCATTGCCACCACGCGTGCTCCGTCCCATCCACCGATCCTCTCTTTGTGACGAAGGCGGACATCTTGCTCCGACTCAATCGCCTATCCACGCTTGTTGTCGCCCTGGCCACGGTCCTCAGTACCGTGTGCGCTCTACCGGCTGGGCAACCTCCACAACCTCCATGGTTCGACTCCCGTCTCAACGAGCCAGTGGACCGGTATCAACAGCACTCGATGCCGCAACACCGGCCGCAGGAGCCGTACCGGATGCCAGTGGTCGCCGAGGATCCCCACAGGCAGTACTCGATGCCGCAGCACCAACCGCAGGGTCCACCCGGCGTGCGCGTCTCGCATCTGTTCCCGGATCCGCCGTTGGTCGGCACGTCGGAGGCCGGGTCGCCAAGGCGTTTCCCGCCGGCCGCCCCGGCAGGCACCGAAACAACGACTGTTGCATTCAAACCCGGCGAGATCATCGCTTGGATTGGTGATCAACCCATCCAGGCGGGCGATCTCCTGCCGATGGTCGAGCAGACATTGGCACCGTACTTGGAGAAGATGCCGGCGGATGCCCTTGAGTCGGAAAAACACGCGATCGACGAACAGCGCAGAAAACTGCTCGAACAGGCACTGAAGAGCGCGATCGACACAAAGCTGCTGTACCTGGATTTCCTGCGAACGATCCCCGCGGATAAACGCAAAGAACTCTTGCCTAATATCACCGCCCGCGCGGAAAACGCTTTTTATGAAGAAGAACTGCCGAAGGCGCTCGAGAAGGCGAAGGTGGCCTCGGCGCGAGAGTTGGAAGCGGAACTCCGCCAATACGGCTCGTCGCTAGCCGCTCAGAAACGATCATTTGTCGAACGCGTGCTAGCCCAGTCCATGTTGGGGCAAAAGGTCGATTACCAACCGGAAGTCACGCACATGGAGATGGTGGACTACTGGCACGAAAACGAGACGGAGTTCGATAGACCGGCTAAGGCGCAGTGGGAGAAACTGACTGCCAGGTTCGACCAATTCCCCACCAAGGAAGAAGCTTGGGTAGCGGTAGGCAACATGGGAAACGAGGTATTGCGGGGAGCGCCTTTCGCGGCCGTCGCCAGACGTCATTCGCAGGGCGTCGATGCGGACGACGGCGGCTATCATGATTGGACCACAATTGGGAGTCTTGCGTCCGACGTGCTGGACCAAGCCATTTTCAGATTGCCCATCGGCCAGCTTAGCGAACGAGTGGAGGACGAACGCGGATTCCACATCGTGCGAGTGATCGAACGCGACAATGGTGGCCCCGTCCCATTCCTGGATGCTCAAGGGGAGATTCAACAGAAACTCCGCAAGCAGAAGGTCAGGAAACAGGTCAACGATTACGTCGCCCGCCTGAGAAAGGAAATCCACGTCTGGACCATCTTTGACCAGGAATCCTGACGCGGGCACGGCTCGCCTGGGGAGGTAGGAAATGGTTATAGATTGCTGGTTATAAATGAAGAACGGATACTGAGATCGAATCGCTGAAGTCTTCATCTATAACCACCCATCTATTACCAAATCAATTGCGGACGCACGCCGCGACGAATCCCCCGCCAATGTCGACGATCCGCGGTCGATGTCGACCGAATGAGGGCCTATACTGGTCCGCATGAACAGCGATCCCGGTACTCCATCGGCGCCTCGTAGCAACATTGAATTGAAGGCTCGCTTGGCCTCCTTCGATAAAGCGAGGGAGATTGCGGAAAAACTGGCCACGGATCGCTTGCCGGACCAACACCAGATCGACACGTATTTCCGCTGTGATCGAGGACGGCTGAAGCTGCGGGAAATCAATGGACAGCGAGCGGAACTGATCTGGTACGAACGCCCGGATCAGGCCGAACCGAAACCGAGCAACTACTGCTTGCTGGATGTCGAGAAACCCGCAGCGGTCAAGCAATCGCTAATCGCTGCATTGGGCGTTAGGCTGGTCGTGGAAAAGCATCGCGAGATCCACCTCTACCACAACGTTCGAATCCACTTGGATCGAGTTGTAGATCTGGGCGAGTTTCTGGAGTTCGAGGCCGTATTGGGACCGGACGTAAGCGTGGACAAAGGTAACTCGCAGGTTCACTACTTGCGCGGGCAATTCAGCATCGCCGACAGCGATCTGCGAACCGGTTCGTACGCAGACATCGCCGCCGCACGTCTGGCATCTGCGGAGCAGGCTGGCGATAATACGGGTACGGCTTGAATACCTACACGTGCGGTTGATCAATACTGGCACGATCGCCGATCTGCTGTCGCGAGTGAGCAGGACATGTTCGAGTTTCCCGAGCCACCGAAACCCACCGGCCTTCGCTACAGTGCCCACGGCATTGTGTCCTCGCTGGTCCTGCACGGGAGTCTGCTGGCCACCTTGGTTATCGTATCCTACACCCCCTGGTGGTACGATGCATGGGCGGCTCGCGAAGCGCGGGCCATCCGCGTCGCCTATTCCACCGAGACAGAGAAGCCGGAGGAAGACGAACAGGAAACCCCGCCCGTGCGCATCGTGTCCGATCCGGCGGACGTGACCGGGGAGATGCTCAAGAAACGGCTTGATCAGGTGATCGAGACGTCGGAAACGCTAACCGACGAAGAGAAGCTCGACAGATTGGATCAGTTGTCCGATCGTCTCACGCAGGTCTCCAGCGAAGGTTCCATCAACGCGATGGCCGGCGCGCTCAATTCGCTGATGGGTTCAGACCAGCGTGCCGAACGACCGGCCGAGGAGCCCGTGCCCGGGGAGTTCGACCATGGCACTGCCCAGTTTCACGAAATCAAGAGGTATGCCAAGGAGGAAGGCGGCTGGCGTTACGTCGCCGTGCTGGTGGATGGCGAGGGCCGGACTATCGAAGTTGAAATGGACGAGGAAGACGCCGAGTTGGCCTACCTGACGATGGAGCGAATCAAAGGCAACCCGCTCCTCAGTCGAGTCTACCGTCAAATGGCGATGCCCTTGTTCGATCGGTTGCTCGCCGGCATGGGCGGGGCATCCGACGCCGCAGAGCAATTGGAGGAAGTTGCCGAGGACATCGAATCGACCGACATGCAAACCGGTGGCACGGAACAACCGGAGGAAGCGACGGAGAATCCCTTCGCGGACAGTGCGGCCGTTGAAGAGATGCCGCCAGGAGCAGAGAGTCTCCCGTGAATGCGTCGTCTTCAGAACATGACGCCTCCGCGGAGCAATAGTGTATCGTCCAGCTTGAGTTCCGCTGCGGTCGAGGCGAATTCGAGTTCTCGGGCGAAGACGTATCCCACTTCGAAAAGTAGGCCTGCACCACCGTTCCGCTTCTGTTCCCAGCCCAGCATCAAACGCCAGTCCAGCATATCCAGTTTGTCCTGTCCGCCGCCGGGAGTCACGATCGACCAGGTGTTTCCACCGAATCCGCCGGCCACGTACACCCAGTTCTCGAATCCCATGCCCCACGAAAGCCGTCTGCCAATCTTGGCCCTGGGAAAGACCAACTCGAAATTCAGATCATCAATGGGCTTCCATATCAGGCCCGCGGCCGGGATTATCTTGCTGTTCAATCGGCCCAAGTAGATCACGCCTAAGACCAACTGCAGTTGGTCCGGAATCCAATCGTAGCGCGCGATGCCTCGGCCGGTTAGCCGAAACCCGTCGTCGCCTTCGAAGTCGCTGTACCAGCCCGGAGCGACCGACACCATGCCCGAAAGCCGCTCGCTCACTCGAGGCAACCACATGAAATCGAAATATGTGGCATATAACCTCGGCGGAAGGTTGACAAAACTGGGAGCGTCCAGAAAGTGCATCTGCAGCGTCGGTATCAACACCAACGGGCTCTCGGTCGTGGGGGCCGGCAGAGCAAACGCAGCGAACAGCTCTGTCTCCGTAATGCCGACGCCATCGGAACCGTCGCGGAAGATCTGCGTGCCGCTCAAGGACAGTTTCTGAAAAAACGAGCCCGGTTTGTTCGAAGTCAAGTGAGGCCCATCGGGCGGTAGGACGTCTTCCGGTGTGCGGTACTCGGTGGGATCGCTCGCGAATCGGAGCGCCGGATCAGGGCTCGACAGGTCGGTCGTGAAAGTGGGCTCCAGAACAATCGGAGGTAGACGCCGAATCATCTCGGGCGGCTGCGCACACGCAGGGCCCGCACACCACAAGGCCAAGAACAGACTGATAACGGTGAGAAGACTGCGGCATGCGGCGGTGATGAGAGACACAGCGTGGTTCCCGAACGTGGGGCACGTTTCCAACGTGCCCATCCAAAAGGCACGTTGGAAACGTGCCCCACAACATCCATACACGACGAGCAGATTCCGTCGAGAAAGAACCTAGAACGCGATGCCGCCTCGCAGCATGATGGCGTCTTTCAGCTCCTGAGTGTCGCCAGTAGCGACGATGACAATCTCTCGATCCCAGACATAGCCGACTTCGAAGAAGACGCCGCGCTGGCCCACACCACCAGTGCTGGGAGGCCCTAATTCGATTCCGAGCATCAGGCGGATATCGTTAATGTCCGTCAGAGAGTCACGGTTGGCGCCCGGTCCAATTACACCATCATATCGCAGGGTCCAAACGCCGCCGCCATACTCGCCCGCGACATACCACCACAGGTCCCAGTTGCCCAAGGTTGTCAAATACGATGCAAACTTCGGCTGCGGGAAGTAGATGTCAAACTTGGTTTGGGTATTGGGCGTCCAGACGATGCCGCCGGCAGGCAACAGCTTGATGTCGGCCCGGTTGATGTATTCCACGCCTGCCTTCAACGCGACGTTGGGCGTCAAGTTGTACCGCATCAGCGCCATTCCCATCGGGCGGATACTAGCGTCCTGAATATGCTCGAAGTCGGTGAAAACGCCGATTCGGCCGGAAGTCTCCACCCCGAACACCCGATTCGGGTCCGACTTCCACCCAATATCGAGAAATGCGCTGTATGCCTTCGACGGGAAAAAGCGGGCCGGCCCCGTGGTCACCCAGGGACCGCTCCACAAGTGCAATCCAAAGCCTGGCGACAGAAACCACGGCTGCCCGGACCAGAAGAAATTCGGGTACGCCATAGTCGTCGTGACAAAGGTATCGTTGATGCGAAAATCTCGATCTCCCTCGCCATCCAGCCAAGCATGGCTCAGACGCACGTTCTGGAACCACTTCAGGGGACTTCCGAACCCTGCCGCGCCGGCCGGTTGCCTTGGCCCAAACAGCCCCTGCGGAAATTGCACTGGTGGGTTCTGATTGGGAAAGCCCAGATACGGTTGCTGATATCCGGGATACGGTTGCGGACTGAGTGCCGGTGTGCTCGGCTGGCCGTAGGGAAGAGGCTGCGTCAAGCCGGGTGTCGTTCCACCGTAGGCGGACGGTGCCGACGGGCTCAGCAGCGAAGGTGCCGTCATCGAGGGAGTAGAGTATGGATCAAGCGTTGACGGCTGGGGCGCCAATGTGGCACCTGGGGCGGTTGTCGACGGAATCGGCGTCAAGCTCGGTACGCCGCCGGTCAGTGGCGACGGCGCACCACGAGTGCCCGATCCCTGTTGCGCCCAGGCCGAATCGGCTGCGGCCGCAAGAGAAAACGCCAGCGCCAAGCCGCACAGAATTCTTTGCACGTTTTCCAACACGGGCTCAAGCCATAAAGAAGAGAGTGACGATACAGACCGATTACGAAGGGGCTGGTAAATAGCAAGACGCTTTTGCGCGGTCAATAGCGATTTCTCGGGCGCGATGATGCTAGCATGCCAACACGGCGTGCGCCGGATGTGGTGTGAAAGAGGCACAAGAGTGGTTGGCCAGGAACTTCCTTCTAAGGCGAGCGGCAGATGAGAGTTTACGCGTGGGGCGAGCTTCCAGCTTGCCTTTCCGGGCAAATCCGCAAGCTGGAAGCTTGCGCCACGGTATGGAGACTACTCCGACTCCGTCACGGTCGCCGTGGCCGTGCACTCGGCGCACAGATGATCGCCTAAGTCGGTTTCGATCTCGATTTTCCGCATGACCTTGCCCGCGTCGTCGCCCGCCGTGTACGCGATGGGCACAAAATGCAGCGTCTTACTGCCGTCAGCCGGTTTCTCGAACTCGAAAGACACATCATCACATTTCACGGACAGGATCCGGAACGGCTTGTTGCCTCGCACTACCAGTCGTTTCTTTGCCGTTTCACCCGGCTTGAGTATGCCAAGAAACAACGATGCGGGGCTGACGGTCAATGGCGATACAACACGGCCCTCGACCGGCAGCGAAAGGCTCTTGATCTTGGAATCGTCGGTGACAATCAGTAATGGGTCTTGGACGTATCCCTCCGGTGCGCCCGGCTTCAGGCGCACGGTCATCTTGTAGTTGACCCTGCCACTGCCACGGTGGTTCTCCTTCAGTTCCACCTCGAAGAACTGGTTCGCGCTGCGCACGTCCACGATTTTCCAATCATCCCGTCCGGCATAGGCAACGTTGATTGTCGTTTCCGTACCCTCCGCAGCGTCGATGGCCCCGAACTTGACCACTCCAGGAGTAAACACTACGTCGCTACGGATGTAGGTCTTTATCGTGAGTTGCACCTCGGCGTAGTAAGGCTGGTCTATCACCACAGTAATCGTGGCGGCCTTGGCTCCCAGGAAGGAATTGGTGTTCAGGACCGAAACGATTTCCCCTTTTTCCCACGTCTTCACAACGTCCTTGGGCACTTTGGGCGTGGTGCAGCCGCAAGTGGATCGAACGCTCGCGATGTGGATGTCTTCCTTATAGATGTTTGTGAACTTGAACTTGAATTCCTGCTTCGAGCCGCGGGCAACTGTCCCGAAATCGTGCTTCGTGGTTTGGAACATCTTCTTGGCCCACTCCTGGGCCGAGGCATACGACCCCGCGGTCAAGATGAACGCTAACAGAATTGAAACAAGGGAACGAATCACGCCTCGATACCTCCCAGAAACGGCCTTTCCGATTGCTGGCTCCACGGTCTTCTAAGTAACTGAAACCTGTCGCATGCGATGTCAATTGGGCGAGGATGGGAAAACTTGGCGGAGCACTATCCAGCGCGCACCTAATTGTAGCAATACTCACCGTCAGTTCGATTATATCGGTTCGACAGCCTGAGTGAGACAACCTTTTTCCACCGGTCTCGGGGCTCCTTCGACGTTAATCGGGATGGCTAAACTAGGTAAACAGCTAAATATGGGGGGGGGTAACGCCGTGGTGATTTCCGGCCCAAGTGCCGCGGAATTGCGGCACCCGCGCGGGCGTTCGACTTGTTGCATCCATAACTTCCAATCGGTTGGGCATCCGATAGGATAACCAAATCTGTCGACATCCTTTGGAGGTCTCGATGCGATCAAAGCCGCTTTGTCACACTGTTTTCTTCCCGTTGGGTCTTGCCTTGATCGTTGCCGTGCTGCTCGGTTGGATGCCGCCGTCCGCCAACGGTGCCGACCCCCAAAACCCATATCCGCGCCGCATCAGTGCCCCCGAATTCCCCAGGGACGCGGAGTGGCTGAACACGGCCGGCCCGCTTCGCAAACAGGACCTTAAAGGGAAATTCGTCCTCCTGGATTTCTGGACTTACTGTTGCATCAACTGCATCCATATCCTGCCGGAGTTGAAGAAACTGGAGGAAGCATACGCGGACCAGTTGGTTGTGATCGGGGTCCATTCGGCCAAGTTTGAAACCGAGAAAGGCAGCCGAAACATCGAAGAAGCCATTCTGCGATACGAGATCGAGCATCCCGTGATCAACGATGCGAACCACCGGATGTGGAACACGTACAGCGTCCGCAGTTGGCCGACAGTGATGCTGATCGATCCAGAGGGCATGGTTTGCTGGGGAACCGCCGGCGAAATCGTGTTCGATCAGGTGGACGCCGTTTTGAAGAAGGGGCTCCGCTACTACCGTCGAAAAGGACTTCTCGACGAGACCCCCGTCCGCTTCGATCTGCTGGCCTACCGCCAGCAGCCGACGCCGTTGCGGTTTCCAGGCAAAGTGTTGGGTGACGAATCGGGAGATCGGCTGTTCATCAGTGACAGCAACCACAATCGTATCGTCGTCACAACGTTGGAAGGCCGCTTGATCGAGGTGATCGGCAGCGGTGCTATCGGTCGAACGGATGGCGATTACGCGACAGCATCGTTTAACCATCCCCAAGGCATGGCGCTCGACGAAACCACACTCTACGTTGCCGACACGGAAAACCACTTGCTTCGCAAAGTCGACTTGAAAGAGAAGGCGGTCGCCACCATCGCCGGTACGGGCGAGCAGCGACGCGGTGCGTGGCCAACGGCGGCCGGCACCACGCGCGTCGACGCCGTACCGGGGCGTTACGCCGACAGACCAAGCCGGACTGCAATCAGCAGTCCATGGGCATTATGGGTGCACGAGGACATCCTCTACGTCGCCATGGCTGGACCGCACCAGATATGGGCGATGCCGCTGGATGAGTCGAGAATCGGTCCGTATGCCGGTAACGGGCGTGAGGATATCGTCGACGGGCGATTGTTGCCACCGAAACCGTACGAGATGGGCTATGCGTCGTTTGCCCAGCCCAGCGGACTTGCTTCGGACGGCCGGTGGCTTTATGTGGCGGACAGCGAGGGCAGTTCGATCCGAGCCGTCCCGTTCGACCCCGGAGGCAACGTGAACACGGTTGTGGGTACATCGGCTCTGCAGAATGCTCGCCTGTTCACGTTCGGCGATCGTGACGGGCTGCGCGAGCAGGTTCTGCTGCAACATCCGCTGGGCGTTGTCTATCACGACGGCACGATCTACGTGGCCGACACCTACAACAACAAGATCAAAGCCATCGATGCCCGAAGCGGCCAAACCAGGACAATTGCCGGCACGGGCCACCCAGGCCGAAGCGACGCGGAAGGCACGTTCGACGAACCGGAAGGTATCACGTACGCGCGCGGCAAACTGTACGTTGCGGATACCAACAACCACCTGATCCGCACGATTGATCTGCGGAACGGTAGAGTCTCGACCCTCCGGATAGACGGTCTGACGCCGTCAAAGGCCGATCAACTGAAAACCGAGCCGTCGTTTCCTGACGCCACGCGACACAACCTCGCTCCGGTCGTCGTCAAACCCGCAGACGGAAAAGTCACCTTGAAAGTCCAGATCGATCTCCCATTCGGCTGGAAGATCAATCCTCTAGCTCCTATGGAGTACCGCTTGGAGTCACTCGTAGCCAGCGGCCCTGTCGGCGTTAGACTGTTGGGGCAGAAGGCGGTGAAGCCGCCTAATGCCGCTTTCGACGTCATTTTGCCTGTTCGAGACGCCGGTAGCGGCGTTATCCGACTTTCTATGGAGTACTACTACTGCCAGGAGAGCGGTGAAGGGCTGTGCAAAGTGGGCAGCGTCGTCTGGACCGTGCCGCTGCGGATTACCAACGATGCCCCAGGCTCGACGGCATCGCTGGTTCACAAAGTGACCGAATGAACCACGAATGGCCACCGCTCACCGTCCAGCGGGCATTTACAAGCACTGCATTCGTTGGATAAACTGTGAGGTTTGCCGTGACGCCTTATCCCCGAAACGGGGAGGCGGATTTTGCTCATTCGCCCCTGTCGACCAATCACGCGATCCGCAGTACGGATTGAGATATGCTCGAAACACTGCAAGATGGCCTGACATCAGCATTCAAGACCTTGCGCGGAAAGGGCAAGCTGAGTGAGGCCAATATGCGCGACGGTTTGCGCTTGGTCGAACGGTCGCTGCTTGAGGCTGACGTTAGCTACTCCGTCGTGAAGGACTTCATGAAGGAGGTCAGCCAGCGGGCGTTGGGCGAAAAGGTGCTGCTCGCACTAGATCCCAGCCAGCAGGTCGTGGGCATCGTTCACGAGGAGTTGATCAATCTGCTGGGGCCGGTCGATCCTTCGCTGCATCTGAAGAAGGAAACGACCGTCATCATGCTCTGCGGCCTGCAGGGCTCGGGCAAGACGACAACTTGCGGAAAGCTCGCTCGACTGCTGTTGGAAAGTAACGTCAAGCCGATGCTGGTGGCAGCGGACCTTCAACGCCCGGCGGCGATCGAGCAGTTGCACGTGCTCGGCGAGCAACTGGACGTTCCGGTGTACTCTGAAAAGGGTGCCAAGGATCCGGTCAAGTTGTGCCAGAGCGCCGTACGGCAGGCCAAGGCCGACGAGGTCCGGGTGGTCATCCTGGATACGGCCGGCCGTTTGGCGATTGACGAAGAGCTGATGCAGCAGCTCACGCGGATCGACACGCGCGTCCAACCCGATCAGGTCTACCTGGTCGTGGACGGCATGACGGGCCAGGATGCTGTGAACAGCGCCAAATCGTTCAACGAAGCCTTGGAGTTGGACGGCGTCATTATGACGAAACTGGACGGCGACGCTCGCGGCGGTGCGTTGCTGTCCGTCAAGCGAGTGACCGGCGTGCCGATCAAATTCATCGGTACCGGCGAGCACCTGGACGCGTTGGAGCCGTTTCGCCCGGAAGGCATGGCCGGCCGAATCCTCGGCATGGGCGACGTGTTGGCCTTGGTGGACGAGGTGCAGAAGGTCGTCGACGCCGAGGAACAAGCGGATCTGGAAGCCAAGATGCAGTCGGGCGAGTTCACGCTCGACGACTTCAGGGTCCAGCTCGAGAAGATGTCCAAACCCGGGCTGATGCAAAAAATGATGGGCCTGATGCCGGGGATGGGCGAGTTGCAGAAGATGATGGAGCAGGAGGACACAGAAGGAGGCATCAAGCAGACGGTCGGCATTATCAATTCGATGACGCCCCACGAGCGACGAAATCCGAAACTGATCGATCCCAGCCGCCGCAATCGTATCGCCAACGGAGCTGGCGTCCAAGCGCAGGACGTCAACCAGTTGGTGAAACAATACGACATGATGGCGCCGATCATGAAGGCCATGGCCGGCAAGGGCATGGGTGATCGCCTCAGCGCGCTTCGCGACTTGAAGAACTCCGGGATGTTGGACCCGGGCAGTCGAGGGCCGAAGGTCAAGAAAGGCACGGGCAAGCGGTTGACGCCGAAGCAGCGAGCCAAGATCAAGAAACAACGCGAAAGAGAACTCCGCCGAAAGAAGCGGAAACAACGAGGGGAATAGTGATACACTGTGTGGGTAAGACTCGCCGCAAAACAAGATGGCGGGCAATGCTCACACTACTTGCGAGAGGAGCTAAAGTAAGTGGCAGTTCGTATCCGTTTGAAGAAATTGGGACGCCGGCATCGACCGTTCTTTCGCGTTTGCGTGATGGACGGCAGAGTGCCTCGCGACGGGCGAGTGATCGAGGAAGTTGGCTACTACGACCCGATGGTCAAGGAAACCGACGCGAGGGCGGTGCTGAACGGCGAGCGGATCGACTATTGGCTTGGCGTCGGCGCCCAGCCGACCGAAAAGGTCAATGTGTTGATCAAGAAGTACGGCACGGAGGGCACGCACTTGGAGAAGCAGAGGCAGGCGATGGAACGGCTGAAGTTGAGCAAGCCGACCGCTCCGCCGCCTTTGGCCGTGCCGAAACCCAAGAAGCAGGAAGAAGCCCAAGTCGAAGAAGCCGCCGCCGAGGAAAAGGCCGAAGAAGAACAAGAGGCCGCGGCCGAAGTGGAGGCTACTTCCGAAACCGAAGCCGCTGAAGAAGGCGGCGATTGAGAAATGCGTTTCGACATCCTGACCCTGTTTCCGGACATGTTTCCCGGTTACCTGGGTCAAAGTCTGCTGAGCAAGGCCATCGAGCGAGGCTTGGTGGAAGTACACGTACACGACATCCGCCAGTGGTCGACGGACAAACATCACAAGGTGGACGATCGACCTTACGGTGGCGGCCCGGGTATGGTGCTGCGAGTCGAGCCGATCGTCGAGTGTGTTGAGGACGTTCAACAGCAAGGCGACGCCACGGGAAAGGTCGTTTTACTGACACCTCAAGGCCGGCCTTTGACGCAGACGGCCGTCGAGGAGTTGGCCGCGGCGGAACGGTTGATTTTGATTTGCGGCCGGTATGAGGGGTTCGATCAACGAGTGATCGACATTCTGCAGCCGGACGAAGTATCCATCGGAGACTATGTACTGAACGGCGGCGAAGTGGCCGCCATGGTCGTGATAGACGCGGCCATCCGCCTGCTGCCCGGGGTGTTGGGGCACGAGGACAGCAGCGTTGATGATTCGTTTTCGCGAGGAAACCGGTTTCTGGAGTTCGCACAATATACGCGGCCACGCGAGTATCGCGGACACGAGGTGCCGGAGATCTTGCTGACGGGGAATCACGAAGAAATCGCCCGCTGGCGGCGGGAACAGAGCTACGAACGCACAAAACAACGTCGGTTGGACTTGCTGGAACAGCACGACCAACACACGTCGACGAGCAGTCAAGAAAGGACGAATCATGAGCCAAGAACTGATCAAGCTGGCTGAACAAGGCAGCGTGAAAGAAGAGGTTCCCCAGTTCGAAATCGGGGACATCGTGGACGTGCACACCAAGATCCTGGAGGGTACCAAAGAACGCATCCAGGTCTTCTCCGGCACGGTCATCGCGCGTAGCGGCAGCGGTACTCGCGAAATGTTCACGGTTCGCCGGATCGTAGCGGGCGAAGGCGTCGAGCGCAAGTTCCCGCTGCATTCGCCGCGCGTCGACAAGATCGACGTGAAGCGGTCCAGTGTCGTGCGCCGGGCCAAACTCTACTTCCTTCGCGACCGCGTCGGCAAGGCCGTCCGCCTGAAGGAGCGCCGCCGCAAGGTAGCGGGCAAGGGCAACGCGTAGTTGACGCGAAGGAACCATGAATCTCCGAGACCGATTCTCCGGTCTGCTAAGCCGATGGCGTCCCCACGGGACGCTCGGCCAACGGGGCGAGGCCACGGCGGCCAAGTACCTGAAGAAAAAGGGATTCACCATCGTTGCTCGATCCGACCGCGGCCGCTTGGGCGAGATCGACCTTGTTGCTGTCGAAGGTCGCACCGTGGTGTTCGTGGAAGTCAAGACGCGCACTTCGCACGACGCAGGCCATCCGGCCGACGCGGTGGACAGGGAGAAACAACGTCGCCTAACCCGCTTGGCCCTTAGCTATTTGAAGAGTCACGGTCTACTGGAACACGCGGCTCGCTTTGACGTAGTGGCCGTAACCTGGCCGGAAGGCGAACGAAAACCGAGAATCGAGCATTTCCAGAACGCATTCGAACCGGTCGGCGAAGGGCAGATGTTCAGTTGAAACATCGGCCGCGGCCAGTGTGGAATCGGGCAGCCCGCTATGCCGCTCGTCTACGCTCGTCTCTTTCGAAACGCTCCGCGGGTGTATCGAGGTTGTCGGCGTCTTCGTCCCAGCTTTCCATGGTCAAGCTGGACCAATTGCCGTCTTCGAGTGATTCCTCGGCTTTGCCGATGCGTGCCCGGTCTTTCTTACCGCAGAAGAATGCTTGGACCATTCCGAGAATGCGCCCCAGCAGGCCCGTGTACGCCTCGAAACGTCTACAACCCACCAACGATTCGCCGGCCACGGCAAATGGATGGCAGCACAAGCACCGCAGCCAGCCGTTGGTGCCTGCGTGACACCAGAATACGCGTTCGGCGAGGCGACCGCTTCGGAAGCCTTCGGTCGCGGCATGATCGGTCTTGTCGTCGACAACGATGGAGGCGGGTTCGACGACGGAACAATACCCCAATGCCTTCAAGCATAGGGCAATGTCCACATCGGCAAACCGGTTGCCCGCCATGGCACTCAGCCCGCCCAACGCCTCGATTACATCGCGCCGATAGAAAGCGGCCGCCAGGGTCGGCCCGATCGTCCTTCGGCGGACAACGCGTCTGGTTCGTTTCACGTGCTTGCCGGCGCCGTTCAGCAGTCGGCGTCCTCCGGCCGTATAGCGAATGCCGGCCGACGCGATCCGATTGAGGTCCTCGGCCTGCAACACGACCGGCGAAACAGCGCCGACCAACGGGTCTTCGAACTGCTCCATTGCGGGTTCCGTCCAGCCTTCGTGCGCAAGCACTCCGGCCCGCAACACGTGCACCACCTCGCCGCTAGCAGCGCAGAACCCGGCATTGATAGTCTCAACCAGTTGGGCACCCGCCGGCATTTCGACAAAACCAACCTCGTCTTTGAGGTCGTAGGGATCGGCGTACGGGCCTCGATGCACAACGAGAATCTCGCAATCCTCTGGACGGTTCTGAAGAACGGAGGCCAGAGTGTCCTCGAACCGCTCGGTGTCATCGAGAAAAGTCAGAATGATCGAAAGCCGACACACTGGGGGAGCTTCCTTAGTCAGAGTTATCACAGCCGATTCACATGAATACGGCCGTTCTGAAGGCTAGACATATTCGGACGAAAGGGTAGTTTTCCTCTTGGTATCTTTTCGACCGTCCGCGGTGGTAGAGTTTATCGGAACGCTGCGACATTCAAGGCAGCGCAACAGAAAGGGCGTCCCACCACTTCTGGCGGGACGCCCCACGTGAACGCCTTTATCCGATGTTTGCTATCTCTGGCTCAGCGAATCGAGCTTTGCAGGATCGTCCTTTTCGTACTTCTCGGCTCGGCGGGTGGCTTCCGTAGCAACGCGCATCGCCAGCACGATTTCTTGAGGCGAGAAATACTTCTCGAAATAGCCATTGCTCAAGCGGACCTTGTCTTTGCTCGCCAATTCGGCCCAACTTAACCCGCTTTCGAGGTGCCATACGGCGGCTTGAGCCGTATTCCGGGGCACCTGGCCATAGCCGAGCATTTTGCAGACTTCGATGACCTTTTGGTTCTTTGTGAACGACTCGATTGGGAGAATCGCGTAAGGAACCCGCGGATTGGGATCTTTCTTGCCGTGCTCCAGGCAGACGATCGGTATCTCGATCTTCCCAACTTTGCCTGGGGCAACGTTGAACATGCCGCCGCCGCCCATGCCGCCCATGCCGCCGCCACCCATTCCCATGCCGCCCATGCCTCCCATGCCGCCCATTCCACCGCCCATGCCTTGCATGCCGCCGCCACCCATGCCACCCATGCCGCCGCCGCCCATGCCACCCATGCCGCCCATTCCCATGCCGCCCATTTGCGCCAGGACAGAAGCAGGAACGCCGGCAAATGCCTC
>JADHUC010000159.1 GCA_016784735.1 Pirellulaceae bacterium
CAATTGACATGCGCCGGCAAGGGTTACCTTGGTCTCCGCCAGCCCGAGGCTTTCGAGTTCCTGCAGCGTATGGAGGTGCCGCAATCCCGTATCGTTGATCTTGGTACCGCTTAGGTCCAACGCGCGGAGCCTGGTCAGGTTCTTCAGATGTATGAGCCCATCGTCCGATACATCCGTGAAGCGGAGAGTCAGTTCCTCAAGATTGGTCAAGCCCTGGACGTGCCGCAGGTCGCTGTCAGTGATTTCTGTGGCACTGAGGTGCAACTCGGCCAAATTGTGAAGCGAGCCCACGTCGGCAAGTGAAAACTCTTCGGCTTCCATTCCCTCGAAGTTCAAACCGACGATTGATCCGTGATCGTCCTGCATAGCATGGCCTGCCAGAACGAACCGATACGTTGTCAATGTGCCGGTGTGATCGAGCCACACGTACAAACCACCAACGACAAGCACAGCAAGGACGGCAGGGTTCTCGAAGAGAGAGACGAAGCGATCCCTGCGCGTAGTTGGCAATGGATCGTCGCTGATGCGTTCTGTTGCATGGCGGCCCGCGATCAGTCGTATGCCGCGCGCTCTGGCCGCCAGTAGCGTCAGGACCAAGGTAGTCGTCCACGTCCCGATGAATAGCAGAGCCTCGAAAGGCCCCCAGACCCAAAGTGGCACTACCGCGATTGCGCAGATTCCCAAACCGATCCAAGGAAGCCAGCGACGACTGCCGAGCAGCAGAAAAGCGGCAATCACGTGTAAAGCAGTAGCTGCAGCCATCGGCGAGAGGACCTCAAGCAAAGTTGTATCCCGAAGTTCGGGATGGCCAAGATCATCCCAAAAGGCTTCCCATGAAGGCGGCATCAGGCGGCGGACGAGCAACAACAGGACCGCAATCCCCGCGACCACCATGAACAGCTCGAGCAACGAGAATTGCTTGTTTGTCTTTGGACGATCACCGCGCCTACCGCGGACGTATGCCAGATGCCAGCGAACGGACGGGAGCAACCGGATCGTCGTCAGAACAAAGAAAGCCAGTACCCAAGAAAAGGCAAATAGGGCCAGCATCCACGGCATATTTTCCACGAAATGTGCGTGAACTGCAATTATCCACATCACCACCAAGGGCAACGTGCCGATCAAGGCCCACGTGGGCAGTCGTACGATCAGGGGCCAACTGCCAAGGCCCGCGAATATGGCGGTCAAGCCGACTTGTGCAAATGCCACGGCAAAAGCAACTGCAGCCCAATTCGACGTGTCGTCTCGAACGTACACACACGACAACACGAGCACTGCCATGTGGGCGCAACAGACCAAGCCTAAACACAGTCTGCCGAACAACATCATCGCTTTCCTCGGCTGGCCTTGCTCCCGACAACAGGAACTCCCATCGCCACGACGCTTGTCGACGGGCATGACACTACAGTGATTGTCCGTGGCGACGCCGTTAGAGGCAAGAACAATCGCCGAACTTGGTGAATCGTGCTCCGAAAGAGGTGTATTGACCGAGCCTTGAGAGTCGTCTTGTATCCGCTTTGCGCTAGCAACGTGTCAAACCATGTTTGATGGGTAAGTACGTAGGCCGGACCAAGTCCGGCCTACTCGTTTGCTTCCGAACTGTGTCAAGCCACCACACCATCAGATTCGCCCAAGTCGCTTGAGATGGGCCATCCAGAGATCGTCTCGCACCCAGACCTGCGCGAGCACGTTCGGACGAACGCCGTAGTAGCCGGTCATGAAGTGCGTCTCGTCCAAGTGTTCTGCCAAAGCCTCGTCCAGTTGCGGCGAGGAAATCACGATTGGTGCCCCGGGGTCTTCGGGTATCTGCGTCCAATAGCCGACGTGCTCGAACCGGCGCAAGTACCATGGCAGCGGCCAGTAGTAGCCGTCGTCCCAGATCACTTTGATCAGTACACCGTGTTTTTCAGGAGATGCCGCGGCCAATTGTTCGATGTAGTCGGCCAGTTCCTGGATCTTGGGCAGCGTGTGAGCGTAAACGTATGGGTTCTTCGGATCGGCATGGTCCACAAAACTCATGCGATAGGATTGCCAGCCAAGCTGACCCGCCGCCCCCAGCAGAATGAACGCAACTGCTGTTTTGACTGGCACGAACGGCACGGCACGGATCAATGCGACAGCGCCAACACCTGCTAAGAGAATCATCCCGTGCAGAAATCCCAGCAGACACCATGGCGTTTTGTAGGGGATGCAAGTGTAAGCGGCGGTCAACACGACGGTATAGAAGCCAAGCCATCGCACAAACGCCACGCTTCCATCAGGCAGTGGTCGCATCTTCGCTGGAAGGAACGCGGCCACAAAGCCCATGATCGCGAAAGCGAGAACAAGCACCTCAGACCAAACGGGGCCCTCGCCGACTTGCCACCAGGCGAGAATGCGTAAGTAATGATAAAAAGGATGAATGTGCGATGACGCGCCGCCTGCTCGGTCCAGCCAAGGCAGATACGTGAGCACTCCGTCGATAGGCCCTCGGGGATTCGTGAAGAAGGACGACAGAAGAGTAACCGCGACAATCACCGCCATGCCAAACCCAAGAACCAGATGCCATGCGACGACTGGGCGAGGATCGCTGTGCTTATCGGGTAACTTCAAGTTGTCGGCGTGCTGGGGAGGGCGGTTGAAAAAAACTCTGAGCCGTGGCCCAGCCGCGAGCCACGCGAGGAATAACGCCGCCCCCATCGAAAAAAAGACAATCACACTGGTTTCTTTGGTCGCCTGCATCAGCCCCAAACACCCGCCGGTGATCAGGCACCAAATGAGTCTCCGGCTGCGGGTATATCGCCAACCGGCCGCGATCGCGGCCAGTGTGAAGAAAACGAACAGCGTTTCGTGGATGTAGTAGCGGCTGAAGAAGACCATGGCCGGCGAGATGGCAGTCAGCACGCCCGCGCACACGGCCGCCGTTCGGCCTACGCCGTCGCTCAGCAGCCAAAGCAGCAGGACGAGCCCCGTTCCGAAGACTACGGGCACGATGCGATAGGTCGTCTCGGTTGTGTCGGCAAAGCTCTTGGGCGTCTCGATCCAAGCCGCTGCCAACGTGGCATAGGTCAAGGTTGGACCGTGAAATTCGTTGGGATCGTACCGGTAGCTGCCCTCCTGCCAAAGTTCGCGGAATCTTGCGGCCTGCACCGCTTCGTCCGCGTGCATGGGACGATCGGCAAGTCGGGGCAACCGAAACGCCAACGCACCGACGGTCACCAGCAGTAACGCGAATGCAAAGACGAATCGTTGTCGCACTTGCCAGGTATCCTTTGACGTCTTCGTGGTCAATCCTCAGTTGGCCCAGTATCGTCTCGGCGCAACGCGCAGGTCAAGTGCCGCGATTCGCGGGGGGCCCACGCCGAAACAGATTCTTCTCAACGTCCCGGCGTATTCCCGCCGACCTGTGGCGTTTATGCGTCCGCTTGATTACACTGCAAAGAAGTCCTGAGATTGTGCCGAAACAGGACCCTCGTTTAACCGCAAGCCGGAGGCGTGCGCGAGGTGGTTAGGCCGCCCGCACGGCCCAGCGCACGCCTCCGGCTTGCGGTTAAACGCGAACCTCAGAGAGAAACTGTTCCGCTTTACTTAACGGGAGGAATTATAGATGCCGCGTGTGATTGCGTCGTTGATGATCGTTGTCTGCTCTGTTTCCTGGGCGTTGGCTGAAGAGGAAAAGGTGCCGTTGAAGACGGAGATCCCGGAAGAGGTTCTTGTCGGGACCCCGCCTGATGTCCTTTCTATGCTGTTCCCCGGCTTGGAAAAGCTGCCGAAGGGAGAGCGGCCGGAGTTTCTGGTCCCCAAAGGGACGGTTAACCTGGCGTTGAAGAAGAAAGTGACTTCCAGCGACGCGAATCCCGTGCTTGGCGAGTTGAAATACGTCACCGACGGCAACAAGGAAGGGACCGAGGACAGTTACGTCGAACTTGGCCCTATGTTGCAGTGGGTGCAAATCGACCTGGAGAAGCCGAGCGCTATCTATGCGATTTTCGTCTGGCGTTACTTCCGCGAAGCCAGAAGCTATACCGATGTGGTCGTGCAAGTGTCGGACGACGAGAAGTTTGCGAAGAACGTGAAGACGATCTACAGCAATGATCAAGACAACTCAGCTCGTCTGGGCATCGGCAAGGCACGACCGTACATCGAGACAAACCTCGGTAGGCTGATTGATGCCAAGGGCGCGAAAGGCCGCTTCGTGCGTCTGTACAGCCAGGGGAACACGGCCAACGATCTGAACCACTACATCGAGGTCGAGATCTTCGGCAAACCGGCGTCGTAGCCGGGGACCCCAAGAGGATAGGGTCGCTTCGATCGCGACGATTGTGGACCCATGAGACGGTTCCATAGAGAACAACGCAAGGTAACTGCGATAGCCCTTGCGCTCGCACAGATTCTTCTCTTTCTGAATACGAATTCGACCGGTGCGCAGCAGTTGGCGACTGGGGAACCCGTCGATCCGTCGCGAGCCCAATTGCCCTTTCCCCGTCCCGTGCAGCCTGTGGAAGGCTTCACGGCGCACGGCGGGACGTGGGTCGTGAAAGACGGCGAGTTGTGGGCCAGCGCGGGGCCTGGGCCCAAACTGGTGTGCGATACGCCAACGTTCAGCGTCGGCGAAGTTGGTGTCGAGGTACTGCTGCCGGACGATCGTGACGGCAATGCCGCGCTGATCGCCCGAGTCAGCGAAGCGGGCGTGGGAGCCGACAAGTTTGTCGGCTACGAGATCGCACTGGACGCCCGACGGCAGGTCTTGCGTCTGGGCCGGCACCGGCACAATTTCGAACTGATTCGCGACGTGCCATGCCGTGTGCCGGTGGGCCAGTGGATCTCGTTGGTTGCCAGACTTGGCAAGACTTCGCTCGAGGTGTTGGTCGACGGCAAGAGCGTGCTCCGTCACGACGACGGAGCGAAATCGTTGCCGGCCGGCGCCGTGGGACTGCGTCCCTGGCAACGCGAGGCGCGGTATCGGAACCTGTGGGTCGAGACTGGCGGTTCGAAGCGAACGATACCGTTTCAGAAGAACGAAGGATTTGAGCGAGCCAGCGAGCTGCTGACGGGGGTTCACCTTCCGGCCGTTGCGTTTTTCACTCGCCATCCACTAAGCCGTCCCAATACGATCAGTTGCGCTATCTGGCAGAGCCAGCCGAGTCGGCCCGGATGCAGCATCCGCGTATTCGATCCGTTAACGCCAGACGAACCGGCCCGGACGGTTTTCGGCGATCCGGACGGCTGTATCTTCGATATGAACGTCTCGTTCGATGCGCGAACGTTGCTGTTTTCCTATCGAGGCAAAGGCGAGAAGTACTGGCACATTTATCGGATCGGCGCGGACGGTCAGGGCCTGTGTCAGTTGACCGACGGGCCGTTCAATGACGTCAGCCCGATGGCATTGCCTGACGGCGACATCGTGTTCGTCTCGACGCGCCGTGGTGGCTACACACTTTGCCAGCCGGGGCCGGCCTCGAACCTTTTCCGCATATCCTCTGACGGGAGCAACATCCGCTGCGTCAGCATGAACACGCTTGCCGACTTCAGCCCGCAGATGTTGCCCGACGGACGCGTGCTTTTCACGCGGTGGGAATACATCGACCGCGATCTCACGTACCGCCAGAGCCTGTGGACACAGAATCCGGACGGCACGTCGTATCAACTTTTCTTCGGCAACACGATTCGCGACGTGGGCACTTTCTGGCAAGCTCGGCCGTTGCCGGGACACAGCGACATGGTCGTGGCGACGTTTGCTCCGCACCATGGTTGGCCGCATGGCGCGATCGGGTTGATCACCAATCGCTTCGGACTGGAAGCACCGCGGGGTAAGGGCTTCGCCTGGATCACCAAGGAGTTCCCTGAGATTGGCGACCGTTCGTTTCAATGGTCGTACCGCGATCCGTTTCCGCTGGGCGACTCCCTCTTCCTGGTTTCCTACGCTGGCGGCGGGGCGCAGAAGTTTCGTATCTTCCTCTTGGACGTGTACGGCAACAAGCGGCCGCTGTATGAAGACCCCGAATTCGGCTGTTATAATCCGCTGCCGCTGCGTCCCGCAGTCGTGCCTCCGGTCATTCCCACACAAGGGAAAGAAGACGATACGCCGTGGGGCACGTATCTGCTGGTGGATGCGTACCGTGGACTGAACGGCATCGAGCACGGACGTGCGAAATACCTTAGGATCGTGGAACAGGTGCGCAAGACCGAAGACCTTGTCTCGCGCGCGTTCGATCAGTCGCCCGTGATGAGTTACGCCACGTACTACGCCAAGCGATCTTGGGGCACAGTGCCGTTGGCCGAGGACGGATCGGCCTACTTCAAGGTACCGGCGTTGCGCGAGATCTACTTCCAGATTCTGGACGCGGAGGGGCGCGAACTTCAACGCATGACGTCAGGCTCGCAAGTCATGCCCGGCCAGACGGTCACCTGCATCGGGTGTCACGAGCCGCGTTCCGAAACGCCACCAATCCATCGCCTGCCGCTGGCTGCCAATCAGCCGCCACGGCAGCCTGAAAGGCTGGCTTGGCTGAAAGACGGCATCGTCGATTTCCCCACGGTCGTTCAGCCGGTGCTGGACAAGTACTGCGTTCGCTGCCACGGAGGAACGAATCCCGACGGCGGCCTGTTACTCACGGGCGACAAGACGCGGTTGTTCAACATGGCCTACGACAATCTGCTGGGCCGCAGCCGGTCGTATCGACAGCATGACATGGCTACGGGCGAGATGCTGGCTGCCGAAGGACAAAAGGAAAAGCCGCTGGTCCATTTCTACTGGCTGCTGCGAACGCCTACAGCCGTGAACCAGCCGCTATGGACGGGATCTCACGCCAGCCGCCTGTTGGACTACGTGGACACCGATCATTGCGAGCAACAGATCCCCCTGGAGGATCGCCAACGCATCTATCTGTGGATCGACGCCAACGTGCCCTACTACGGCACCTACGCACACAGCCGGCCCCGGTCGCCCGGACGCCGCGACTTGTGTACGGATTCCGAAACGGGAAGAGAATCCGCCTGGTTTGCCCAGGATTTCCTTGGCGTGTACAACGGCCGCTGCCAGTCGTGTCACGGCGCCCTTCCGCACCCGAACAATCACGCCGAGATCTGGGATGGGCGGCTGGCATGGATCAACTTCACAAATCCCCAACTCAGCCCCGCGCTCACGGCCCACTTGGCCGCTGATGCCGGCGGGCGCGGCATTTCGACATCATCGGGCGGGCCGCCCAAGTTGCTGTTCACCGACACGACGGACGCGGACTACCAGCGCATGCTGAAAGCAATCGAGACCGGCAAGCAATTGATGATAGCCAACCCCACCGCCGACATGCCGGGCTTCAAGTTCGCGAAGAAGGAACCGTAGGCAGACCCGTCACACTGAGGCGACTACTTCTTCTCGGCCGGCTTTTCGGCCGCTTTCTTGTCAGCCTGTTTCTTGAGCGTTTTCTTAACGGCCTGCTTGTCGGATGTCTTCTTCACAGCTTGCTTTTCCGCCATCTTCTTCTTGAGCTGCTTCTCAGGCGTCTTCTTTACCGGTTGCTTGTCGGCCGCCTTCTTCACGGCTTGCTTCTCGGGCGTCTTTTTCTTGACCTGTTTCTCAGGTGTCTTCTTCACGGCGGACTTGGGGCAGCAGGGCTTCTTCCCGTCGGCTTTCTTGGCCCGTTCAGCCCTCATGGCTTCCACTCGCTTTTTCGCCTCGGCAGCGCGTTTCATCGCGGCGGCCCGTCGGGACTCGGCAGCCTTTCGAACCGCTTCGGGCGATGGGGCTTGGCCTCTTCTGGGTTCGGCAGTTCTCTTGGCTGCTGCGGCGCGTCGCTCTACCTCGGCCCTGCGCTTCGCCACTTCGGCGTTCCGTCTGGCTTCGTAGTCGGCCCGTTGTTTGGTTGCCTGTTGCTTATTCTCTTCCCGTGCCTTCGTCGCGGCTTCGGCCGCGGCTTTCTGCGCCTCGGCCGCTAGTTTCTGCGCCTCGGCCAGACGTTTCTCGGCCATGGCCAGCGCTGCCTTGGCACTCTGCAGCTCCCTTTCAGCCTGCTGGGCCCTTCCCATCGCTTCGCTTGCCCTTTGCTTGAGCATGAAGGCCATTCTCATCGCCCCCGGCATTCTGCGAAGCAATTCGGCCATTTGTTTGGCACGCTGCGCCCTGGCGGCGTCAGCGGACTTCGAGGCTGCGGCTCGCTGCGCAGCGACTTTTTGTGCGGCCGCGCGCTTGGTGTCGACCGACTTCTTTGGGGCTTCTTTCTTCGCGTCGTCGGCAAGGACCGCACATAGGCCCAAGGACAATGCTAACCCTAGACTCAAAAGCACTCTGATCATCTTTGGACTCCTCGTGAACGTAGAACTGAAGACATTGGGTAAGGCAACTCGCAGGAAACGGTCTGCGAACGTTAGCATTGGCACGCGGTGGGAGGGAGATTTCGTGGGCAGAAATTCAAAGGTGGATACCGTTGTCAGTATGCGCACGTTGGCCCGCGTTCTGCAACGCTAAGTGTGATGATTTTTCACGGAAACTGGAAATAGACGCCACGGACCACACTATTCGGCCCAGGGGCTTTACACCGGAGGTTCCGACCGTTCTATTTTCTCAATGAAAGTGCCCTCAACAGCGGGCACCTGTTGTATGTCTGATTGTATTTCGATTTACCCCATGATGTAAGGAGCTTTGAGATGTCCAGAATCTGTTTGCAGTCATTCGTGATGGTGGTCGCCGCGATGCTGGTGGCCGGCAACCTGTGGGCCGCTGATGACGCCGCCGAAAAGAAGCCGGGGGCCGAAAAGCGAAAGGCACTCCAAGAGAAGATGGCCAAGATGGCCGAGCAACAGTTCAAGAAGCTGGACAAGGACGGCGATGGCAAATTGACCGTCGACGAGTTCAAGGGGCGGAGAAAGACGGAGGTGGCGGCCGAGTTGTTCAAGCTGCTGGACAAGAATGGCGATGACGGCGTCTGCATCGAGGAGTTCAAGAAGAAGTCCCCCGAATTCCGCTTCAAAACGATGGACAAGGATGGAGATGGGGAACTGACTTTCGATGAATACAAAGGCCGCCGAACCAAGCCGGAGGATATCGAGCAAGCCGAACAGAGGTTCAAGAAGGCGGACAAGGATGGCGACAAGAAGGTGAGCTGCGAGGAGTTCATGGCGGCGGCGAAGAAGCCTACAAGAAAACCGGCCAGGAAGGGCGGACGCAAGAAGGCGAAGAAAGCAACGGAATAGCCCGTCGCATCGTCATCCAATCAACACGCCGCTGGGGCCCCTCAGCGGCGTGTTGTGTCTTTTCCTCTGGAATTGGCTGCTGTCATGGTGTGGTGGCTGCTGACGAACATGCCCGGCGACAGTTATCGTGGCGAACTGCCACCGGCAGACGATGCGTTAGAGTCGCTTGCCGTGGAGCTTCGCCGCGACGTTGCCCACCTGGCCGAAGAGATTGGCGAACGGAACCTACGGAATCGACCGCATGAACTGTTGGCAGCGGCCGATCACATCGAAGCGGAATTCACGGCGGCTGGACATGCGGTGACGCCGCAAGAGTACCAAGTAGACGACTGCAAGTGCCGCAACCTGGAAGTCGAGATCCGCGGTTCCGCGCAGCCCGATGAGATTGTCGTCGTCGGGGCGCACTACGACACGGTGATCGGCACGCCCGGGGCAAACGACAACACCAGCGGTATCGCAGCGTTGCTCGCCTTGGCCCGACGGTTCTCTGGACGCCAGATCGAACGGACGCTTCGCTTCGTGGCGTTTGTGAACGAAGAGAAGCCGTACGCGCATACCGACACGATGGGTTCACGTGTCTACTCACGACGTTGCGCTGAGCGGGCCGAGAGAATCACGGCGATGCTCAGCTTGGAGACGATCGGTTACTACGACGACCGCCCGGGCAGCCAGAAGTATCCTCGACCGTTTGGCGTCCTGTATCCATCGGAAGGTAACTTCATCGCCTTCGTCGGCAACATCAAGTCGCGGAAACTTATCCGCCAGGTGGTTGCAGCATTCCGGCGGCACGAGCAGTTCCCCTCCGAAGGCGCTGCACTGCCGGCCGCCGTTTACGGTGTTGGTTTTTCGGACCATTGGTCGTTCTGGCAAGAAGGGTATCCGGCCCTGATGGTGACCGATACGGCCATGTTTCGGTATCCCTACTATCACCATCCCGAGGACACAACAGACAAACTTGACTTCGACCGATTGGCACGCGTGGTCCGGGGACTCGAGGCCGTGGTCACTTCCGTGGTGTGCGATTAGATCTCACCTGCCCTACTCTCTGACGTTTTCTCTCAATCCATGGTTGTTCTGAATCCGTGGGGGACAAATAATGCTCGGTATACCCCACCCATCACGACAGCCGGAGACCAACCGATGAAACACTTCCAACCAACAACCGCACGTTTCGCTATCCTGCTCGTCTCCATCCTCGTCACAGCGGCCAACGCCGGCGAACCCTTGACTCTGAATCAGAAAGACGACGGCTACCGTGGCATCTGGTACATGAATCAGCCGTCGGGCGACGAGTACGTCTACAAGTACAGCGGAGGTCTGGGCACCTACTGTGCCAAGCATCGGCCGTTCGGCGTGTATTGCCCGGAAGTGGACAAGACCTTCTTCTGCTACGGAGGGACGACCAAAGACAGTAACAGGCAGTTGCTGCACATGGTCTCGTATTTCGATCACAAGACGAAATGCGTGCCGCGGCCTACCATCCTGCTGGACAAGAAAACCAGCGACGCTCACGACAACCCGGTGATTTCGGTGGACGATCAGGGGTATATTTGGATCTTCTCCACGTCCCACGGCACATCGCGACCTTCGTATATTCATCGGAGCAAGCAGCCATATTCGATTGACGAGTTCGAGTTTGTGCCGGCCACGCGGCGCGAGGGCGACCGTCGAGTGCCGATCACCAATTTCTCGTACATGCAGGCATGGTACTCCGCCGGTCAGGGCTTCATTTGCTTCCTGACGCGTTACGGGTATCCCGCCAAACGGACATTGCTGTTTATGACCAGCCCGGACGGCGTCCAGTGGAGCGAGTGGCAGCGGTTGGCCGCGATCGAGGAAGGCCACTATCAGATCAGTGCTATCGGCCGCGGACGCGCCGGTTCGGCGTTCAACTTCCATCCCCAAGGCAAAGGACTGAACTGGCGCACGAATTTGTATTACGTCGAAACGCGCGACTTGGGTAAGACCTGGCAGACCGCAGACGGGAAACCGGTGGAACTACCGCTCACAGAAGCCCGGAACAACACGCTAGTTCACGATTACCACAGCAAGCCATTGAACGTCTATCTGAAAGACATCCGTTACGACGAGCAGGACCGGCCTGTGATCCTGTACGTCACAAGCAAAGGCTACCAGTCGGGCCCGAAGAACGACCCGCGTACGTGGACGACCGCCCAGTGGACCGGAGACAGTTGGACCATCCGTCCGGCGTTTACGTCCGACAATAACTACGACATGGGTTCGATATGGATCGAGCAGGACGGCACGTGGCGTATTGTCGGCCCGAGCGAAACCGGTCCTCAGCCGTACAATCCCGGCGGCGAAGTGGCCATGTGGATCAGCAGCGACCGCGGACAGACCTGGAAGAAGCAGAAGCAACTGACCGCCGGCAGCGAAAGGAATCACACCTACGTTCGCCGGCCCGTGAACGCTCACCCGGATTTTTTCGCCCTGTGGGCCGACGGCCACGGCCGGCAACCGTCGTTATCGCAACTGTACTTCTGCGACCGCGAGGGCAACGTACGTCTGCTGCCACGCGAAATGGATTCGGATACCGCCGTGCCTGAGATCGTCGATTAACGCCAAACCGGACGGCTACGGCATCGACATATACGCAACCCATACAACGAAGCCTATCACCGCCAGAATGCCCAAGGCTCCGATGCCGTTGATGACCAGCGCCAGGCGAAGCTTGCGTTTGCCCAAATCCGCCTGGGGCTTGCGGGCATCGAACTCGTGGCCGCACTGGTTGCAGACGCGAGCCGATACGAAAATGGCTCCAATCGTGCCCAGGTACCACGGCCAAGGGCCGGGGCGGATCGACTGGCTGTTGCACTTGGGGCACGCGATCCCGTACGAGACGGGAACCGGTGCAACCGGCTGGGATGCGGCCGCGGGATTTGGAATCGTCACCGACTGACCGCACTGCCGGCAAGGCCCGGTTTGGCCGGCGTACTGGGCATCGACCTGCGACTGCACGCCGCAGTGCGGGCATTGAAACGAAATTGGCATGCTTTCCTCCCCCTCCCGTCGCGCGAGTTGAGATGTTGCGCATTCCAGGGAAACGTGCGACACAAGACCATCGCGGACTTCCAGAAGTCCGCGATGATCTTGTGGCGCCGACCGATGGCTAACTGTAATCAGCGCAACGTCAAAACCGATGCAACGGGCTCGCAATGCAACACTTCTGAAATGGACTGTGCCACGGTATCCTATTCGGAGTCGTTGGGTTCTGCAATCTGCAGCAGAAGGCTAGGTAGCTGGGCATCCGCCAAGGCAAACTCCTGATCCTCCATTTTGCCTTCGAGCCGGAGAGCGCACATGGCGCCTAGACACATAGCCTTCAGCTTGACGCCGTCTTCCGGCATCTGCTGAGGGGTGTCGTCCAAGCGGCTCTTGACGAATTCGAATTCATCCTGCGTCCAGTTGCCGGGATCCGTGATCATGCTGAAGGCGACGATCCCGCATTTGATCACAGATGTGTCTTCTGCATTCGGACTCTCGACCTTCTCCGCCAGAGCGGCGCATTCCTCGAAATGCACCAGGTTGTGCTCGACCAGCGCCTTTGCCACCGCGTCATTTATGTCTTGTCCTGCCACGTCAAATCAAATCCTCGAATATCCAGTAGTGAGTTGGGCTCATGCCCAGTGTCTTATATACCTGCTGCGCCGCGGTGTTGTCCTGCGCGACATACAGTCGAAATCCGCAGACTTTCGAATCTTCTGCAGCCATGCCCTGCACGGCCCTGTAAAGGCGACGGTAGACGCCTTGCCTGCGGAACTCCGGCTGAACGTAGACGCTTTGAATCCACCAAAAGACGCCGTTTCGCCAATCGCTCCACTCGGTCGTGACCATCAAAGCACCGATAACGGCACCATCATACTCGGCTACGACGTAAAAGCCTAGGTCGGGGTTCTCCAGCAATGCCGTCACGCCTTGCGAAAGCATTGCAGCATCCAATACCTTGCTTTCCGTTTCGAGCGCCATCGCACGATTGAACTCGACGAGGATCGACGTATCGTCGAGTTGGGCATTTCGGCAAACGATTTCTTGCGGCATTGTTGTGGCCTGGAATGTGATTTGGCCTACTTCCTATCTGGAAGCAGCTTCATATCTGTCTTCCAATAGGGGTGGTGGGGGTTGGAGCGCAGCGAAACCCCGGTAATCCCGTGACCAGGGCTTCCTTCTGTCCAGCCCCGGCCACCCGAATTGGGTTTCGAAATAACTCCAGTCATTTACCGGCGATGATTAAGTCGAGCCGTTTGTTGCGTTCCTCCAACGGCAAACGGCCGCTGCCTTCGATGGTCATCCAGCCATTGTAGCCGATGGCGTCCAGTTCTTTGCGAGTCGCCGGCCAGTTGACGCTGCCGTCGCGGATGTCGACAAAACGACCTCCATGGCCATCCGGGTTCAACTGAAAATCCTTGACGTGGATCTTGACGATCAGTTTGCCCAACGCGCGAATCCACTCCTCTGGCATCGCGTATTTGACGTGGTTTCCGATGTCGTAGTAGCACTGCACCCACGGATTGTCGAAGGACTTGATGAAGTTGGCGAAGAATTTCGGCTTGACCCAGAGGTTGTTCCAGACGTTTTCCAAGGCGATTATGACGCCAGCCTTTTCGGCCACGGGGATCAGTTTCTCGAGGGCCTTTCGAGATGAGTCCGTGGCGTAGTTCTGGGCTTCGATGTATTGTTCGTACTTCGCGTTATCGCCAGCCGCCACGCGGCTCACATGCCCCGTCTTCTCGTCGAACTCGATATCGAACTCCCAAGGCTCGGGCATGGGCATCTTGCCAACACGGCAGGGAACCAGCAGCACAGCGTCCGCTCCGTAGCCTGCCGCGGCCTTTAGCGAGGTTTCCACGCTGGCGATCTCTTCGGCCACGCGGCTCGGTTCGGTGTGGTTGAAGTTAGCCCATCCGCGCATGACCGCGTGGATCTTCATGCCCAGCTTCTCCGCCGTCTTCCGGCCAACAGCCGCCTCTTCGGGCGTAGCGTTCCAGACGTTGGTCTCCATGCCCTCGAAGCCGGCCTCCTTCCAACTGCTTAGTGTTTCCGCGGTTGGCTTTCCGATCAGGGCTTTCTTGAGCGTCGTCTTAAACTCGGCTGCATCAAGCTTTGCGGCCGCCAGCATCCCCACACCGGCAGCAGCCGAAGTGGCCATGAATTGTCGTCGCGAGAGTCCGTGTGTCATGATGATTGTCTCCAATGTTTGCGATGTCGTCTTGTTGCCTTGCGTCGTCCTGCGTTCGGCGACCGCAGGACAACAGGTATTCTAAGCGAATGGATTTACGTTTTCAGCCCATTCTGCACAACCGCTGAGTATAATGTCTCCGAACATGACATGGGAGGGAATTGCTTTGAAGTCTCGATCAACATGGAGATCTCGTTTGGCTCCGATATTGGCCCTATTCGCGGTCACGTGCGTCTGCCCACTCGCCTCAGGGGCGGATCGCCAGCAATCGGCTCGCAGTTTACGGGACGTCTTTGGCGTCACTCACGTAAACGGAAGGTATCATCTGACGGACAAAGAGTTTCTGATCGAAGGAGCAGATCAGATTCGAACGCTCGGTGCCCGCGCCATCAAGCTGTATTTGATGGTGCCGCCGAAAAGCTACCGCTTCAATACCGACTGGCCACAGGTGGGCAGCCTGGTCGAACTGGCACTCACGCCCCAGTACCGTGCCGTGTTCTCAAAGCCGTTTTCGACGTACTTCCTGACCGCCTATTCCGTCGGCCGCTTTGAACACTATTGGATTCATGGCATCAGCGATGCGCAGATCCGCGAAGAGACCGAGCGGTTTTACCAGCTTGCCCGTTTTTTTCTGACCGAGTATCGCGGATCCGGCAAGACGTTTGTGCTCCAGCACTGGGAAGGCGATTGGGCAGTGCGTGGCTCTTTCAATCGCACCAAGGACCCCACGGAAACGGCATTTCGCGGGATGATCCGTTGGCTGAATGCCCGTCAAGCGGGTGTGGATCGGGCGCGTGAAGAGGTTGGCCAGGACGGCGTTCGCGTCTTCCACGCGGCCGAGGTGAATCTTGTGCGCATCGGCATGACCGAAAAACGGCCAACCGTCGCCGCTCACGTCTTGCCGCATACAAACGTCGACCTGGTATCCTATTCCGCGTGGGATACGCAAGACGATCGCGAAACGTTCCGCCGCGCCTTGGATTTCATCGCAGATCACGTTCCTGACCGTCCGCCGTTCGGCGCTCGGAATGTCTATGTGGGCGAATTCGGCGTCCCAGAAAACGAGCGAACGCAGGAGAAGCTTGAGCGAACGCTTGCGAATGTGGTTGACGTAGGACTGGATTGGGGATGTCCGTACCTGGTCTACTGGCAGGTGTACTGCAACGAATTCAGCCGCGACCAGGAACGTCCCACCGCGCCGGTCACTGCCAACGACCAAGTGCGCGGTTTCTGGCTGCTTCGCCCCGACGGCACCAAAGGCCGAGCGTGGGATTTCTTCGAGCGAAGACTGCGCGATTCGCCTTGAAGGTTCAACGCGGGTGAACTCTTCATGATTTTGCCCGACAATCATTTTGCCCGGAAAAGAAAACGGCAAAATCACTTGTGGGCAAAATCATTGGCAACTGCCCGGAATCTTGCCGGTTGAGGGCGCGGAGCCAGTTACCCTCTCCATTATTCACCTACGGTGTTGGCGTGCGCCCGACCCAATCCCAATTCCGCAGATCGTCGCTCCAGGCGAAACCGATGCTGGCATGCGTGTAGAAACCGCCTTTTGATTCCGGATACCGAGAGGCGTGGAAGAACATCAGGGCCTTGCCGATCGCGGGGTCGCGGCGCAGATCGAGCACAAAGCCGGCCGTCAGTCGCCCTTGGGCCCAGGGCCAGTCTTCTTGGCCCAAGAGCAGCAGACCCTCCTCTTGCCAGTCACGCAGATCGCGCGATCGTTTCACTCCGATGCCGTTGCTCGGTGAGTGAAAGAGCACGTATTCCTTTTCCTTTCCATCGGGCACGATACAGACGTTTTCCCCGCAGGGGAAACGGCCGTCGTACGTCCAGGTGCGCAGGTCCCGTGACCACGAGCGGCTTGCGCCGCGTTGCTTGTAGAAACACCACCAGCGATCGTCAGGTCCCCGCAGCAGGAAGGGATCAATCATCCGTCCCATCTTCTCGACCGGCAGATCGTTTCCTTTCACTCGCAAGAGTTCCGGTTCGGTCCACGTTCGCAAGTCGCGGCTCAGCATAATGTAGAGTCTCGCGGTTGCATCGCCAAAACGCGTCGGATCTCCGCGGCGCAGGCCGGGGATCGGATATGTTTGCATGCAAAGGACCCACTCGTCGCCATCGCGAACCACGCCGCCGGGGCTGGCAAAGTTTTTTCGCTGGTCTTTCGGAGTCAGCAGACGCGGCGGCGTCCAGTCGCGAAGGTCACGACTGGTGCTGACGGCCACGTGCCAGTAGACGAGTCCGTCGGCGACCGACGGTGGATTGTAGGTGTAGAACATATGGAACAAGCCGCCGTGATACACGACCGCCGGATCCCGATACGCGTGGTCGGCATCGCCCGACAGCAGTACGGGCGACGGCAGCGCATCGAAGTCGATGCGGCCGGAGGGGACCGTTTCGTCAGCAAGCCCCACCGCGGCGACTGCTATCGTCGTGACAGACACGGCCAGGAAGACTCGATACGGGCGGCCGCAGAGCAGGCGGGCACAAATGGATTGAGCAGGCATGTTTCTTATTCCCAAATCGTTGATTTTGCGTCTTCTCGGTCTCCTCCGCGCATTCTCTAGGGCGAATTGCCATTCCGTCCCACGTTTGGCTGCACGTCGAACTCGGCTACAATCATAACGCCGCCGACGAACTCGGTCAGCCGGACTGGTGCTTTGGATGACGTTGCTTGTTCGACGATCGCGCTGTTTGTCGGCGGCGCCGCGTTTTCCCGTTTAACCCGAAGCCGGAGGCGATGGCGGGCACTGAGAGTACGGTCTAATCCGTTGCACGCCATCGCCTCCGGCTTCGGGTTAGACGACGATGTCGCTTCGTCCGCGAAGCCACGGTGTGTAGATCGCAAGACTATTGCGGCTCGATACGATCAACCAGTGGAGAAGAATCCATGTCCGACCGAAGTGACCATCGTTGCGATTCCGCCAGTCGGCGTCGGTTCCTTATGACGTCAGGCGCGGCACTGCTGGCCGGCACGGCGACTGGAAACAGCAGTTGTGGTGCTGGAGAATCCGCAGCAAAGAGAGCTGCCTCACTCGTTTCAGGTAACACGGCACACGTCGTCGTTCCTGAGAAGAAAGTGGAAGTCATGGCGGAAGCCGACGTGCTGGTGTGCGGCGGCGGACCGGCGGGTGTCGCTGCGGCGTGTGCGGCCTCTCGCTGCGGCGCGAAGACGGTGCTGATCGAACGTTGGCCGTTCCTGGGCGGTATGGGCACCGCAGCGTTGGTGAATATCTGGCACTTGAGCGACCGTGAGAAGATCGTCATCCGGGGGATAATCGAAGAAGCGGTTGAACGTGCCGAACGGCGGAATTGGATCCGTTTTCGCGGTTCGCTGAATCGACACGAAACACATAACTTCGATCCGGAAGGCATGAAGATCGTCTTTCACGACATGCTGGAAGCGTCCGGCGTGCGTACGATTTGTCATCTTGTGGCTGGCGAACCGATCGTGGAAGGCGGGCGGATTCAGGGCGTACTGGTCGATACCAAACGCGGGCGGCGTGCGATCCTGGCGAAAATCGTCATCGACGCCACAGGCGACGGGGATGTCGCCGCCAAGGCCGGCGCTGCTTTCGACTACGGGCGCGAGTCGGACGGGCTTGTGCAGGGCGCGACCATGATGTATCGCATCTGCGGGATCGACGAAGCCAAGGTCAAATCGTTGTCAAGCGACGTCGCGCGCCAAGTCATGGCCGACATGCGGGAGGCAGCGAAGACAGGCAAGTTGCCGCCGTTTCAGCCCGCCTTCGGCATAGGACATGTTCGCAATCGCTGCATCCCGAACATGTGCCCGGTTGCAGGTAACGCGCTGGATGAAGAGGAACTGACGCAACTGACCATCAAAGGCCGCCGGCAGGTATTCGCCTATTGGGATTGGCTGCGAGAGCGGTTGCCAGGATTGGAGAACATGGCCATCGAACAGACAGGAGCAAGTTTGGGCATCCGCGAGTCGCGCCGCGTGCGCGGCGTCAAGACACTGACGGGCGAAATGGTGCTCGATGCGCAAAAGCAGCCCGACACAGTGGGACATGGCTTCTGGATGATCGACATCCACGATCCCAAAGGAACCGGCTACACGACCTGGAACGACCGAGGCTCCCACAACATGTTGCCCGCCGGGCAGAGTTATCATATCCCCCTCGGCATGTGCCTGAATCCACAGATTCCCAACCTTGCCGTAGCGGGGCGTTGCGCCTCGTCCACACATGAAGCCCATTCTTCGGTTCGCCTGCAAAGCCACGTCATGGTAATGGGCCAAGGCGTCGGCACCGCCGCCGCGCTAGCTCTGGCCGGCGGGCAAGACATGGACCAGATCGACGTGAAAAAGCTGCAGACAAGACTGCGCGCCGATGGTGCCTACATCGAAGACGTGCCGCAGATTTGATCTGGCCGCCAAATCGACGAGTTTGGTCTGGCGATCAGCCGGCAGAAAACGCACGCCGCTGTATGGTGTCAAACGTCGTCATCGTACCTGGCGAACACTTTGCACGACCCGATGCACCGCACCGGCAACACGGTCCTCCACATCTGGAGCCCAACGCCACGCCGGGCGACCATACTCGTCCAGATGCGGGCCGCCCTCGTAGCCACCTTCCTCCCATACCCGACGAGACGGGATATAGGCTGCCATATCGTTCGCGTAGCCGCAAACCCACGTGGTCGGGCCGAACTCGCGCTTGAAACGCAACGAGTAGTCCACTACGGCCTCGCCGCCGATGCCGATTAGCAGCAGTTCGTCGCCGATCTGCCAAGCTTGAACCGGATACGGGTAGGACGTCGGGAAGGTCACGCCGTCGTCGATTTTTTTCAGCATTCGCTTTGCCCACCGTGCCTGGAGTGCTCTGCCGCCATTGGCGATGGGAAGCAACTTTTCGCGAGTCACGAGTTCCTCGTATGCCAGATCCACAAACTCGAAGGCCGACCGCAGACCGCCCGACACCGGTTGCATGGTCCCCGCGAGCACCTCCTCGACGGCGTCGGAAAGCATCTTGCCGTACTGCTCGCACAGCTCGACCTTTCGACGTGGGATCGGGTTCTGATCGCCACCGCAGGCGTTGAAGAACAATGCGGAGGCGTCCGGGTGCTTCGCTTCCAGATTGACTTGGGCAAATCCGGGATAGTCGCCGCACCAAGTTGTGAAGGAGAGAGTGGTCGGGTGGCAGGCGTATCCGAACAGCACGCCCAGCAGTTTCCCTCCCTCGCCCTTCACGGCCAGCACCGGCACGTAGTGATCGACCACGCCCTTCAGTGGCGTCCCTTCGGCCAACATCTTCGGGACCTCCGCCTCGCGATTGTCGCGTCGATTGACGGCGAACGTGCACTTGCCTTCGCCCTTAAGCAACTGCGCCGGCTGCAGGTTGTCCAAAGCCTCGGCCACTGCCTCCACCACCTGGTCTTCCATCCAATCGGAGTACTCGGCCACCAGGCGCCGTTGCTCGTCGTCCAAGGGGTAGTAGTCCACCAGATCGTCCTTCAGCACGGGTCCGCAGTGGTTGTGTGAGAAGGTCAGCATGAACTCGGAGCGATCCAACGAGAAGCGACGGTTCAGCTTGGCATAGAGGCTCTCGTAGATCGTCTTCGACATGCCCATGTGGTCGGTGGTCGCCATAACCACGCGTTTGCCGTCCGATGCCCGCAGGGCCAACACTTTGACCCACAGATCATGGATCTTGCCGTCCGGCGCGCGTTTGCTTCCGTAGCCGGCCAGCCACACCTGGGTCTCGGGTGTGATCACGCGGCGGCCAATACCTACCTGCCAGTTCATTTCCTGGCCATCTGCACGGTCGCAAAACGTAGCTGCGGCAAGGGCAAACGCAATCAGCGAGTGGGCAATCGAGGGTAGTGTTCTCATCGCTTCGAGTTCCTCCGTTCGCGAAACCACATTTTCGTCCGACCATCGAGCGACCCCGTTCCCGGTGAGGGCGCTCATCAATGGTAGCGCTTCCGATCCCCATCCAGCCACTGAACGTACCCGACGGGCCCCCTCTCGTCAAAGAATTGACCCGTTTTCCATCCATCTTGCCAGGGTGTCCTGTGCTTCAGTTGGCAAAACGTTGCTTGAACCAGTCGATGGCTTCTTCGGACGGCATCGTATCGCCGCCAGCGTGAATTAGGTACGAATAATCCTCTGCGGCGTCCAAAGCCGAATACTGCGCCTCGCAGATCGTCCGATAGTTGGCCGCGTGTTCCCGTTGCGAGGCGGCGTCGTTTCGTCCATGCCCGGCGAGCATTGGTATCGGAGCGAGTACAACCGGCATCAGGTTGCGATCGCTCAAGCTCAGCATCCCCGGGAGAATGTGGCACAAGTCTCGCTGCCCTTGATATTGTTCTGGGCTGACGTCGGCAGAAATGCTGCGAGTCTTCATGCCGAAATCCGCAACCGCCGTGATGCGGTCATTCAACATGGCCGTTTGCACCGCGAGCCAACCGCCCAACGAGACACCCGTCGCGCCGATTCGCGTTTCATCCACGCGGGCGTGGCCGGCAAGAATCTCGGTTGCCGCAAGACACGCTCGCAACTGATGCGATCGCAGAACGCTGCCCCAACTGAGCATCAATGTCGCAGCGGCGTTTTCGTCGTTGCCCTTGGTGCCGTTTCTCGACAGATAACCTGTGTCGATCTTCTCCACGGCGATCGAAGCGAAGCCGGCTTGAGCTAGCCGGACCGCCACACCCTGTTGATAACTACTGAGATTGACCACCAAATCATGCAGCCCATGAGTCGTGTGCCCAGAAAAGACGCACACGCCTGGAGTTGGCTGGGGCGTGTCGCCGTTCGGCAAACAAAGCGCCATCGGTACAATCAACCCCGTTGGTTCGAGCGTGACCGCGTGAAGCTCCACGGTCACTCCGTGCAGAGAAATGGTCTTGATCAGGCGATCCTCAAACTGATCGGCAATCGGACTCTTCTTACCTGCAGGGGAACGCACGACCCAATCGGTGATTCCGAGCGTACGGGCAAGTTCTGTTCTGATCTCCGCCTTGAATCCCGTGAACTTGTCCCTGGTCATGGGAAAGTCGGAATTCACATACTTGCGCTTGGCTCGGTAGTGGTCCAGGAGAATTGCGACCGTGGGTTTCAAGTGCGGTCCAAGAATCGGCGCCAGCGGATCGGACTGCGATCCGGAGTTCGTCGGCGGTTCGTCTGCACACAAGGTGACCAGCGGTGTTAGAAACATGACCAGGCAGATGATCGACTTTTGCATGATATCATCCCGTGGATGAAGATGAATGAAGACGTGGCTCGGCCAGCGTGGTTGGTGAAACTCACTGGCGATCATCGCTTGCGGATGAATCCGACGATGTCGGTGTCGTAGTCGGTGTAGGTCGAGTAGCGGCCATGCATCCACAACACCGCAACGTGTTCCTCACTCACCACGCACACGGGCCGCATGTTCGTCGCCGTCGAGTTTCGCGTGAGGGGCGTGAACTTCCAAGTCTTGCCATAGTCGTCTGTCGCCGCCTCGTACATCTCGTGCCTGCCTGATGTATTGCACGTCCCGTGGGTTGGGTCCACGTTCGTCGAGAAATAGACTCGCCCCGGATCGGATGGATCAATCGTGATCAGCCCGGTGTAGTCGTACGCCATTGGGTAGAGTCCCGGGCCGGCATAAGCGACTTCGTGATCGCTCCAACCAGTACCGTCCCACACAGCGTAGCGGAAACGATGGTCCGAAGCGGAGCGGTTCACCGAGAAGCCGACGTAGACCCGGCCCTCGGCATCGGTCACGATCGAACTGGTCCAAGCGTTGTGTTGCACGTCGCCGCGGAAGACGGTTTCGGCCTCAGAGGGCAAGAGCGGGCCATCCTTCCGTATGTCTTTGATCGGCGAACCGTCCGCGCGATGGAACGTCCCGTCTTTGAACTTCGCGTAGTAGATGCCGCATCCAGGATCCCGGTACTCCTGCGGATGTGCCTCGGTAAAGGAGACGTGGATGTATTCCCCATCCGACCAGTAACGGGGATAGGGGCGATGACGCCCTTTTAAGCCGTGGAGAATCAACTGTCCCCCCGACTGCCAAGTGTCCCCATCATCCTTCGAGATCAAATAGGCCGGACAATACGTGCCCTGGGTATCTCGATAGAAGTTGTAGAGCGTATCGTCGGCAGGGGCGTGATACAGGTTCATGTAGCTGATGCCGTGCGGATGCTTGAACGACTGTTCCGGTCCCCATTGGGTCGGATCATTCGGTTCCGAGATCCGGTAGTAGTGCGCGGGACTGGTGTGGTAGGCATACATGGCAAGGATCCGACCATCAGGTCGGACGTAGAACGCGGGCGTGTCGTGGTCGTCGCTCTCCAACTTCGCGTGAAGCACGTACGTGCCCAGATCCTTGTCCGCCAACAGATCGTAGACGGTCACACGAACGTCGCCAGCCCGATCGCCGCTCCCGGAAACGCTCCCCACGATCAGCTTGCCGTTTTGAATGATGGCTCGCGGATCCTGAAACCAGCACCACCCGCCGTTTCGAGCGAGAACGTTGATATGCTCCGCAGATCGGGCCGTCGAGACAACAGCGAGGAGGCACAGAAGTGCCAACGTAGGATGACGTTTCACGGAAGACTCCTTCATCTGGTGACGTTGCCTGTCTATGGCTATTTCTGATCTGGAGATTCGCAATCGACGCGCTTGCTTTCTCTGTCTGCGCACCATCGTAGATCAAGCACTCCTCAACCGCCACTGCACGCAGTCGGGTGACGTTGCCCGTCGCAACCATTGAAACAAGCGAAAACAACAAGAATTCGTGGAACGCGAGACGACTTCGGGGTATCATCGGCTGCTGCCATAGCACCACACGGTGCGAGATCGTGCATCGCGTTCCGGTATGAGGACCGACTACCTCGCTACGAATCCACAGCGGCCTGAAACCACTGGAGGACATCCCATGCGTCAGACGATCTTGTTCCTTGCGATGATCGCGCCAATGTCCGTGCATGCGGACGAAGTCAAGTTCATCCGCAAACCGACCGTGAAAGCGGTCGACGGCACATTCGAGGTTAGTTTCGCTGTGTCGCAAACGACGGATGTCGAGGTGGCTATTGTTGATAAAGGCGGCCGTGTCGTGCGGCACTTGACCGCCGGAGTTATCGGCGGGGAGGTCAATCCACTACCGCCATTGAAAACGGGTCTGTCACAGACGCTTGCTTGGGATGGCAAGGATGACGACGGAAAGCCCGCCGTCCGCGGGCCGTTCACGGCACAAGTTCGCGCTGGGCTCACGTCGAAGCTGGGTGCAATGATCGCGAATCCTGCCGAGATCAATCCGTCGCCGCACTACAATCGGCTCTTCGGACTCGCGACCGATGAAGGCGGTCCAATCCCGATCAAGGCGATGGACATGGCGTTCGATGATCAGGGACGACTGTACCTTTACGGTCAGGCGGGTTGGAGGGAACCCATTTATCGCTGCGACCGTGAATTCAAACCCGTGCCGTTTCCCGCAACCGGCGAGCCGACGACGCATTTGACGCTGGCCGAAGACAGCGAAGGGAAGCGCCTTCCGGTGTACGGACGCTACGGCACAGGCTGGAGCAATAAGGGAATCGACATCGGACCGGACGGACGGATCTACGTTCGGTGTATGTACGACTGGAACAAGTATTTTGTCACCGTTTTCAAACCGGATGGTACGGCCGAGAAACACGACCGTATCCAAGGCGGCATCCTCGGACCACTCAGCGAAGGGAGCGGCGGCATTCGCATCGACCGCGCCAGGTTCTTCTACGTGGGGACCGATGGCTTTCCTGCGGGAACCCCAAACGCTCACCAGTGGTCCAGCAGTATCGTCAAGGTGAAACCGGACGGCGGTGGCATCGCGCAGTTGCCGGACCCCAAAGAGGGCGAAGAACCAGGACGTGTCGATCCCGAGCGGGGCATCGTGTTCGAAGACTACTTATTCGACGGCGCAGTGACCGCCTATCCTCGCATGTCACCGCGGCAAGACAGAGGCTGCGTCTGCAAAGAAGCCCGTTTCGACATTGACCAGTTCGGCCGACTCTACGTGCCCGATGTTCTTCAATTCTGCATCCACGTGTACGACAATCAGGGCAATTGGATCACCGACATCGGCCATTACGGCAACTGCGATGCGATGGGAAACGGCAGTGGTCCACCCATCCCGTTCGGCTGGCCCATGAGTTGCTCGATCAACAATGCGGGCCGTTTATACGTCGCCGACGTGCTGAACCACCGCGTCGTTCGTGTCGACCCGCTGTATGCTGCGGAAGTAGCGTGCGATGTGCTGGCGAGCCAATGAACCACAGACCGATCAGGAGTAGACCGAGATGGTCCGTCGCCTAAGAAAATCGACCGCAATGTCCTGTTACGTCCCAGTGGTTTTCCTTTGTTGCCGTGTGGCTTGGTCCGCGGAGCCTGCACGCGAGCGTTTGTTGCTCGGATTCGAAGCGGACGAGATCACTCAGATGATCGAGCTGTTGGCAAAGGAGAAGAAAGAGGTTAAGCGAACGGTGGAAAGGTCTTCGGACGGTGCCGAGCAAGTCACCGTTGGCATGACGCCTTGGGCGGGATTTCGCAACTGGACTCTTCGACGCGGCGAAGCGAGTCAGGGTGAGTGGGCCATGTCGATGCGTCCGACCAAGCTGGCGACGTGGACCGGACCTCGGCCGGGGCCAAGGCTGGATGAAGTCCATCGTTTCTATGGGCTGTACGAACGACCCACCGGCGTATTCAACATCGCCGGCGTGTTGCGCAAAGTGATACCGGAAGACTGGTCCAATTTCGATCGACTGCGGTTCGACGTCCTGGTGAAGGGTCCGCCGCAAGCAGTTCACGTTGCCATGGAAGACGAAGACATCGTGCCGCCGGTTGTGCGCAGTGTGTTTGTGGAGCCCGGCAAATGGACGACCATCGAGGTGGACCTGGCGGCGGCAGCCGAGCAGCGCGGGTCGGATCCGACGCGTATGGCCACGCTGCGAATCGGTTTTGCGATTCCCGATCCGGACTCTGCCAAGAAAGAAGGCCGGCGATCCGGCGAACAGTCGACGGCCCTGTTAGACAATTTGCGACTGTGCAGTCCAAACGCCGCGCCCACTCTACCCCTCGTAAGCGACGATCGGCTGCATCGCCTTCCGGCAATGTACCAAGCGATCGCATCGAAGCCCGCGCCTGTTGAACCACCGCCCGGCGAACCCGACCGCTCGACAATCAAGCTGGAAGAGCCGTTCCGTGTCGAAACGCCCGAACCCTGTTTCGTTTCGCCCGCCGGTTGGGTCGCGGCCTACGACAACCGCCGCATACTGGTCGGCTTCAATTACGGCGGAACCAAGGACGCTTACGTGTGGCAGACACTCGACGGCGGACGGACATGGAGTGGCTGGGACGGTGCCGCGGAACCGGGCCTGATTCCGTTGCGCGAGATGACGCACCAGGCCGGCCGCGGCGACGTCGTCGGAACCGGTGCCGACGTGATGCTGTTGACCAATCTCGGATGTAACGGCCCGGCCAGCGCGGGACCGACGTTATTCGTCGAACGGCTATCGCTGGGGGCCGATGGCTGGCACCGTCGCAAAGAGGCTGCGCTGGTTGACTGCGACCTGCGGCACTGCAATTCGAACCAGTCGATCGTTCGCGCGGCCACCGGCCGACTGTATGCCGCCTACGGATACTGCAGCCGCCTGGGAACGATCGCAGTCGGGGTACGTTACTCGGACGACGACGGCCTGACTTGGAAGTCGTGGCGGCCGGGCAAGAACGGTATTCTGCCCGGCGGTCTTCACTCGCAGGAAGATGGTATCGGTTTCGGATACACGTTCGAGGAACCGTGTCTTGTGCCGCTGGACGGACACGTTGCTTGCATCTGGTGCGAGCGGATCGGATACGAGTACCGGGAGATCAAATGGACGCGATTCGACGGTCGGCAATGGTCGCCGATCGAGGTCATCGTCGAAACGAAGAAACGTGACGCCTACAATCCAACTCGGCCGGCAGTGCATGCCGTCAGCG
>JADHUC010000160.1 GCA_016784735.1 Pirellulaceae bacterium
GATCGGAAGGAGTTTCGGTTGCACTCGGTCGAGGCTACCGACAAGACCCGGATCAGCGTGCTGGGCCATGCCGGCGAGTTGTCCGAATACGATCCAGGACGCGAGGTGACCCCGCGATTCGAACAGACTGCGGATGGGCTGGATATCTCCGTGTGCCGTGCCCAGCGTCTGTACAATAACCACAAGTGGCACAACCCAGTCGTTGTGAAGCTGGAACACGTGAAGCCGGCGTTCACGGTGCCGCCGTATGCCGAAACTGTCCGAGCTACGGCGGGCAGCGATGGAACGGTCGTGTTCGAGGGTGAACTACTGGAACTGGCTGGCGAGTCTCAGGTGGACGTGGGCTTCGAGTATCAGGAGTACTTGGGCTTTGCCGAAGCCATGTACAACACACAGTGGACTCGGACCAAATTATCGTCGATGGACGAGGTGGGCCGTTTCGAAGTCGAGGTGACCGGCTTGAAACCCGGCACCGAATACCAGTACCGGGCAATCGTTCGCCATCCCAAGATCACTATGCGCGGCGACCACAAACGCGTTCGTGCCAAGTAGCGTCACGGGGCATCGTCTGCCACCTTGAGTTCTGCCATCGCCTGCAGCAGGCGGTCGATCATTTCGTCCGTGTGGTCGTAGCTCAGACTGATGCGCAACAGCGATTCGCCCGGCGGCACGGACGGCGGGCGGATGCCGGGTACGAGTAGCCCGCGTTCTTTCAAAGCGGACGCCAGTTCCATGGCCCGCGCAGGATCGCCGACGGCCACGGGGATGATCTGACTGACCGAATCTCCCGTATGCCATCCTTGCCGTTTGAGATCCTCTCGCAGTTGGGCAGCACGGCTTAGCAGCTCGGTGCGGCGAAACGGTTCACTCTGGATCAAACGCAGTGCTTCCAGAGCTGCTGCTGCGGTCGCCTCGGGCAGCGCGGTCGAGAAGACGTAGGAGCGTGCGCGATTTGCGAGCCAATCAATCAGACACTGCTGACCAACAACGAATCCGCCGATCGAGCCGAGAGCCTTGCTCAGCGTACCGACGCGCACATGGACGCCATCTTCGACGCCAAGCTGCTCGCACACGCCTCGGCCCCGCTGGCCGAACACGCCAGTGGCATGCGCTTCGTCGACCATCAGCATGGCGTCGAACTGCTCGGCCAGTTCCGCCAATTCCGCGAGCGGGGCAAAATCACCGTCCATACTGAACAAGCCGTCAGTAACGATCAGACGTCGGCGGAATGCGCGACCGTCCTGGATGGCGGTTCGAAGGTAGTCGACGTCTCGATGAGGATACACCTCGATTCGCGCCCCCGATAGGCGGCAGCCGTCGATGATGCTGGCGTGGTTCTTGGCGTCGCTGTAGACCACGTCACGTTTGTCCAAGAGTGCCGGGATTGTCCCCGTGTTGGCTGCGAAGCCGGTCGGGAAAAGCAGTGCCGCCTCCGCGCCTTCGAAGTCGGCGAGCGTCCTTTCCAGTTCCGCATGAACTGCCCCGCGACCTGTAATCAATGGACTGGCACCGCTTCCCCAGCCGACCTGATGGAGGGCCTTCTCAACCGCTTCAACCAAGCTTTCGGCTGCGAGTCCCAAGTAGTCGTTCGAGGCGAAATTCACCATCGGCCTGCCATCCAGTCGGATCGTTGCGGGGCGCTGCCGCCCTTCGCGCGTGGATAGCCGACGACGAAGATGGTTCGCTTCAAGCGAGACCAATTCATCATCCAGCCAAGCAAACGGATCGTGAGACATTACGGACTCTTATCAATTGGCGTTGCGTCTGGCGGCGGCGTGCCGCCGCCATCGCGGATGTAATTAGCGCGTCGGCGGCCGTACTCTTCAGCACTCGGCAGATCCGCTTCGGTGGTTCCGCCTTCAACCGCCTCCTGAAAAAGACGTTTCAAGAAGGGACGACACCATCCGCAGCCGGTTCCTGCGCCGAAGCATTCACTCAATTGAGCCGCCCGCTTCGGCTTTTCGATGCGCAGGTAATTGATCACCTTGCGTTTGGTGACGCGAAAGCATAGGCAGAGTTCGTCGTCGGGTTCCATCGTTTCGTCTCGAATCGTTGCGCTTGACGCTCGGGCAGGCCCACCTACACTTTACTCGATCTGCTATCCGTCCCGTAAGAGGCTTGTCGCGTGTCCGGCAATTCCGACAAAACGCCGCCCGAAGGGCCAACTCGCCCATCTGCCGAAGATTCCGCGCACCCGGCCGAGACGCCCAACGTCGGTTGCCTGATGAAGTTGGTCGTGATCCCGATGGGCATTGTGGCCATTTTCGCCGGCATCTGGTTGGTGTTTGGCTTGCTTGCTCATATGGGCAACAATCCAAGAGAATTGATCGAGGACTTGAAGAAAGAGAAGGACATAACTTGGCAGAAGGCACTAACGCTGGCGAATATGCTCCGCGATTCCCAGTACCAGGATCTGAAACGCGACCCGAAAACCGCCACAGACGTGGCTTCCGTTCTTCAATCGCAGATCGAGTCCGGCGCGATGGATGCCAAGGCGGTCAAGCTACGGGTGTTCCTGTCGCGCGCGTTGGGCGAGTTCGAGGTGCCGGATGTCGTGCCCGCACTGATCCAGGCGGCTCGAGTGGAACGCGATGCGGTGGAAGTGGATGTACGCCGATCGGCACTGGAAGCGATCACAGTGTTGGCAACGAACATCGGGCCGGAGGAACTTCGCAAGAACGAGCGTTTGATGGACGTGGTACTGGCGGCGGCGGCGGAACAAGGTGAAGGTCCGGTCGACAAGAACCGGCGGGACGAGTTGAGACTGACGGCCGCATTTACCTTGGGCGTGATCGGCGGCGACCGGAGTATTGAACGCTTGGAGCTGTTGTTGGACGACCCTTATCCCAACGCTCGTTACAATGCGGCCACTGGGCTGGCTCGCCATGGTAAGGTCGTCGCGATTCCGGTGCTCGTGGAGATGCTCGATCCCGACAACCCGTTCTGCGTCGAGATGGAAAAGTCAGACGAGGCCAAACAGTGGAAGCGCGATTTGGTCGTCACCAATGCCATTCGCGCGGTCAGGCAACTTGCCGAGAAGAAGCCGACGGCCGACCTCAGTCAGTTGAAGGCTGCCCTGGAAAAAGTGATCGGTTCCGACCTCAAGCCGGGCGTTCGAACCGAAGCTCGCGAGACCCTGCATGCACTGAAATCGTTGCCAGCAAAGTAAGAGTCGCTTCGACCAACAGCGGCGTTTTCTCCCAGCCAATTGTTGCTGCCGTTCGTTCGCGCAGTAGTCAGTCCGGATGTGACGGTTAGGCAAACTTGCGTCGTAAGCTATTTGGCACGATGAGTTTGCGCCCAGGCAGTCCGAAACGGCGTCGGCAGGTCGCCGGAAAAACTTGAATCCAATTCGAGAAATCTAAGCCCTTATCGCGACAGTGTTTGTTGCCGACGGCCCGTTGAAATGCGAGAATTTCCTTAAGTAGGTCCTTGAATTCTCTTCTCATCTGGAGCCTACTAGAATGTCTGGGAGTCGACTCTTCAATGCGCTTAGCGTGGGGCGGACAATGAACGTAACACTGCGATCTTCTCTTGCGGTGGCGGCGATCGCCGCACTGGCCGGTTCGATTTCTGCGCAGGACTGCTGTCAGCCTGCCTATCGCACGGTCTACAAGACTGTCTACGAATCCCAGCCGGTTACGGCGTACCGGCTGGAATATGAGACCGTGTTCGAAGAGAAAGAGATCACCGTTCAACGACCAACGTGGGAGACCGAAGTCCGCGAACGACGATACAAGGTCGCCAAGCCAGTCGTAGAGACGAGCGAACGAGAAGAGCGTCACACGGTGCTGCGTCCTGTGTGGGAGACCTCGCAGCAGGACTGCAGCTACGATCGCGTCCGGTACGTCACGGAAACCGAGATGCGCGAGCAAAGATACACGGTCCAACGCCCCGTCTGGGAGACGGAGTACCGCGAGCAGCGGCGCGTCGTGCGAAAGCCGGTCACCGAGACCGTGATGCGAGACTACAACTACACGTCCTACGATCCCGTCACGACCATGCGGACCGAGTACGTGGATCAAGGCAGCTATGTGGACAACTGGGCCTACACACCGGGACGCGCCAGCAATCGGTTGCAGTGGCTGCCGCGAGGCGATTCCATTGATCCGGTGACCGGCAGGACCTTCGTACGGCGAGGCGGTTTCTATTGGGTGCCCAACCAAGCGCCTGGCGCCTATACGGTGCAACGGCAATACGTGCCTAACGTGGTCGCCGTTCAGAAACCGCAGACGAGCTATGTGCCGCGAGTGGTCACAGAGCAGCGCCAGGTCCAGGTGACCAGCTACCGGGATGAAATCGTTGCCGAACAGATTCCCGTCCGTGTGTGCCGCATGGAACAGACCGAGGAAGTGCGGCAGATTCCGGTCACTGTGCAGAAGCCTATCCGCGAGCGTGTCGAGCGGTATATTCCGGTAAAGACACTCCGATGGGAACGGCAGGAAATGGTTCGCAAGATACCGGTCACCACACGGCGGGTCGAGTACGAGGAACGGGTCGAGCAAGTTCCGGTGCGCGTGTGCCGCATGGTGACGGAAGTCCGCAAGGTCCAAGAGCCTCGCACCGTAGCAGCCTGGAAGCCGTACCAGTCGACGCAATGTGTGCCGCGGACTGTGGTGATGCGCGTCCCGGCAGATTCATACTATTCCTACGATTTGTCGCCGACCACCGCATATTACTATCCGGCGGAGGCAGCACCGGCGCCGGCTCCTGCCCCGACGACCACGGAGAAACCCGTGACCGACCCGGAGGCGGAAGACGGAAAGGAATCGGTGATGAAGAAGGAGACGGAAGAACCAGAAGAAGCAGAGGAGCCTGAGGCCGAGCCCACAGCGCCCGAGCCGGGCGCTGAAGCGGCCGACGAACAATCTAAGGACACCGATCCGACGGGCGACCCGGCGATCAATCTGAATGACCTTCCCCCGCTGCCAAAAGAAACCGAGGACACAGAGCGGCCGGAGGAAGAGAAAGCGGCCTGACGCCTTAAGGTTCAGAAGAAAAAAACAGGCTGCAGCTTGACAAAAGTCGCTGCAGCCATTTTCATGCGCACAAGGAGACGTGTATGAAGTATCTGCTTCCCTGCGAAAAATGCGGCGAGAAAACGGCGATTGACGTTAATCAAGCCGGTCAGCCAATCGCCTGTTGTTGTGGTGCGATGTTGGAAGTCCCTTCGCTGCGCGGCATTCGCGAGTTGGCGCGGAGCGACGAGGCGGTCGAGGCCGTTGCGAAACGTGCCTGGAGCCGGGAACGCGGCATCGCTTTCGTGGCCGGTTTGGTCATTATCTTAGTTACATTGGGGCTTGGTACCATTGCGGTCCTCAGAATCACATCACTTGCGGACATTCCCGAGCCGTCCGTTCATGCCCACAAAATCGACGGAGCCGAGATCGACGCGATGAGTCCATTGGAGGCTTGGGGCGAATGGAAGGATCTGCGTGAGGAGGGGCTGGGCCCTTATCAGCCGCCGATTCACTTCCTCGCCCAGCAGTCGATCCGGCGTCACAAGGTATTTGTCGCCGTGGTATCGGTCATCGCCGTGTGCGCGCTGGCGCTCAGCGCCGGCGCGTGTCTCTTCCCCAGCGCGAAACGCAGCCACTAACTAGCAGCTCAACTCAGGTATTCTGCCCGCTGTTCGCGTGGGACTTCCACCCAACGGCGTCCGAACCGCGAGCCCGTTGCCAAGTGGGTCGCCTCCAGTGATTCCTTGTCCAGCAGCCCATCCAAACGGTTGACGAGCCGCGTGTCTTCAGCTGTCGCGCCGGGGCCTAGTCGGACCCGAACCGGGGCAAGCTCTCCACCGAGGCCGATCCCCGCTCCTGAGCCGCGAGCCCGCAACTACGCGATCGTCTTAAACTTGGCCGCGAACGGGTCCTGGGCGCCGACGGGTGCCCACACCAGGAGGCCGAAACCGTATCCTGCACCGCTTTGGAAATCGCGGGCGCATGAAGCGCCTTGACCAGCCAAGAAACGGGCGCTATTATCCAGTAGTGGGTTCACATCAAGTCCTCTTCGGAAGATCGCGTGAGCCTGAAAACCCGTGAGCGGTTGCGATCTAATGCTGTGCTGACAGATGCGTATCTGGAGACCTGGAGTGCATCTGATGACCTATTCTAACGCAGCTACCTGCCCCCCCCATCTTTCCGTAATCATCACGGCATACGACGAGGGCGAAGAACTCGTCAAGACAATCAACTCCGTCCGGGCCAGCACGCGGCAGCCGTACGAAATCATCGTCGTCGACGACGGGTCGACTGACGGGTCGTGTAACGCGATCGAGGCGGACGGCGTTCGAGTCATTCGTCATGACGAGCGGGTCGGGATTGCGGCATCGCGGAATGACGCGTGTGCGGTAGCTCGCGGCGACGTTTTGGCTTTTCTTGACGGCCATCAGCGACTCAGTCCCGGATGTCTGGACCAATGCGCCGAAACCGCGCAACAACGCCAGGCGATCGTTTGGCCGGACGTGCGCGGCTTGACGGACCGTGGTTGGACCGGTCACGGAGCGCTGCTGCGTCTGAGTGAGAAGGACGGTAGCTTCTCCGGAAAATGGCTACGGCGAAAACCACAGCAATCGCTCTCGCCGATCAGCACGCTGATCGTTCCCGGATACGTCATGCCGCGAGCGGTCTACGACAGGGTGCGGTGGATTGGGGCGCTCCGCGGTTGGGGCGCGTCCGAGGCAGCGATCACGGTCAAAGCGTTCTTCTTGGACATCGAAGTTCTGCACTTGTGTGGTCCGCTGGCCCGGCATTTCTTTCGCAAGAAGCTGCCGTATTCGACGCCATGGGAGGCAGTCTGGCGGAACCACGCGCTGGTGGCGCGAATCTGCTTCGACGACCGGTCGTGGTTCGATTACTGGCTGCCGCGGGTATTCGAAAAGCATCTGACCGAGCGTACGCGACGTGACCTGGCGTCCCCTGACGTGCTGGCCGAGCACGAAGGTTTTCTCGCCGAAAAAGTCCGTTCCGATCGCGAGTTCTTCGAGTTGGTCGGTCGCCCGCCCGTGGGCGAAGCAACCGCCAAAGGAAACGGGCAAGGCCCGCGAGAACCCGTACACTTGAGCGACGAGGAGTATATCAGGCAGCAGCGCCGGCGCAGCAAAGCGGGCGAATACAAGACGATTCGACCGCGGGTGGATGCGGCGTTGAAATGGATGACCGAGAAGATTCCAGCGGCTGCGCTGCTCGGCAAGCGCGGTCTGGACGTGGGCACTCGCGACGGTTACGCCGTCGAAGCCTTCCGGAAACTCGGAATTGCCGAGGCCGGCGGGGTCGAATTGGTGTCTGAGACGGCCGATTATGCCGCTCGGCGTGGCCGAGCGGTCCGGCAGGCCGACATGCGACGTCTGCCCGATCCTGACGGTTCGTGGGACTTGGTCACCTGCATCCATTCCCTGGAACATTGCCCCGAGCCCCAGCGGGCGGTCGGCGAAATGGCGCGCGTGCTGCGTCCTGGCGGGTGGCTGTTTCTGGTCGTACCCCGGGAAGCGAGACCCGACCGCGATCCCCTTCACAATTGTGCTTTCCCGAACGCCGAATCATTGCGGCAACTGGTGCTCGCGGAGGGTAGTCTGGACGCCGCCACAATTCGAGAAGACCTCGGCATCCTGGCCAAAGGTTGCCGCGAACTTCGTCTGCTGGTTCGCAAGAGGAACTCCATTCATTGAGAAGACCCTTCACAGAGATCAGATTTTCGAATGAATCCAAACCGACATAGTCAGTTCTGAGAAAAACACTGAAAAGAAGGAGTCAACGAGATGCCTAGCCCGTCACCCAGCCCGAGCCCCTCTCCGTCGCCTAGCCCTTCGCCCTCACCGAGCCCGAGCGCTTCGCCATCGCCGAGCCCCTCTCCATCGCCTAGTCCTTCGCCTTCACCCAGTCCTAGCGCTTCGCCGTCGCCGAGCCCGAGTCCCTCTCCCAGCCCTAGTCCACCGCCCTGCGAAGTAACGGGTGTCACTCCCGTAACCACGACGATCCCGGTGAACAGAAACATCACTTTCACCGCTTTGGGGACCAACCTCGGCAGTGTCGCGTGGACGACGAGTCCCGCAGGAAGCCCGGCGACGGGTACGGGTGCATCATTTACAACGCAGTGGAGTGCGTCCGGCACCAAAACTGTCACGGCAAGCTGCGGCACCAGCAGCGAGGATGCGACCGCCACCGTTGTTAAAGTTGATAGAATCCAATACGACGATCCCGATAACGGCTGGACCGACGTTCCGTCGCCGCTGTTTGTCTTTAAGGGCACAGTGGTTCAATTCAAGGCGATTAAGGCTCCTGCAGGCGCGCCCTGGCCCGCGGGAAAACCGGTGTGGGGCGGCTCCTCGGGTGCATCCGGCACCGGAGAAACGAAGAACGTGACCTTCAATACTCTTTCGGTCAGCAAGACGGATTACAAGACTGTAACGGCAGAGTGCGGAAATACCGTATCAGTGAACGTCGTTTGTTATGATCTGATCGGAACGCTGACACCGGACGACCCTTTCGATCAAAGAAGCCAAACGAAGTACGGAATCGCAGAAACAGTCGATTTGGCCGTTATCATAGATCCCGGTGACGTCACAGCGTCGGAAGCTGGCGACCTGAAATGGAGGCCACAATCCGGCGTCGGAACCCTCTCCGCTGTTACTAATTCGGGAACGGCCGACTACGACGCCGGTGCGACACCTGGCGACGTGGAACTGAAACTTGAAATTCAGAGTGGACCATCGAAGTGGTTGGGACCCTACTACGATAGAACCATCGTCGCACCGGACGGTGATTACATGAAGCGGAAACCCGGCACCGGGCTCAGACACCAAGTGGATACATGGTCTTGTGGTTGGCAAGGTGAGTCCTATCTGCTCCCCAAAGAGGTTTCATTTGCAAATATTGAGCGCCGTGAGGGTGAATGTGACGCGACCCGTACAGGGTGGCTGTCTACCCATCCGCCTTTGCACCATGACGCAGGTGGTTATAAGGCTATCGGTGATGGTGACAGGGCAAATGGGTGTAAGGTCATTGCCACTGACACGGTATTCTCAGGGCAAAAGTCTCCCGATCCAGATTACGCAGAGGGTGATTTCCTTTGGCCTATCCCTGCAGAGTACCGCGTGGCAGGCGGCGCGCCTGTGGAGTTTACTACCAGGAATCATCACGCGACATCCGATGATACTGGGAAGTGCCTGATGGAAAAGTGTACCCACCCTGAGACCAGAGTTCCTGCCGATCCTACATCGACATATTGATGAGGAACGAAAATGCGTGCATCCCGAAAACAAGAACAGCTACGGTCCGTTTGTAACGTTATCTTTCTAACAGTTGCGGTCTGCTGTTTGGCAGGCGGCGAGGCATTTCCGCAAGCTCGGGAGGACTTAGAAATGGAAGCACAGGAATACGAACAGAGTTTGAACCAGATCCAGTCGCTGGCCAAATCAAGAGATCTCCAAAGCCTGGAACGCTTTGCGGAAGAAATGGAAAGCAAATGGATCAGAAAGAAGCCGGAGCTTTACGCCAGGTTGATGCTCCACCTAGTGGACAATCTCAGTTCCGTAATCGCTGAATACAGCAAATATCGAGCGACTACGGAAAAGTATGCCATCCAGCTCCTCGATAAAGTCGACGGGATGCCGCTGGACGTCGAGTTCGGCCTGCTGCGTTACGTGCGGCACGAGCTCGAAGATCAAACCGTTAAGCTGCCGGACGACAAATCGCTCAACCAAGTACGACGCCAGAAAGCGCGCAGATGGGTCGATGCCTGGAAACGATTGAACGACGCAATTGACAAGGATTGGGACCCCGAAGACCTGCCTGAAGAAAGCGTTGCGCCGCCCGACGCGACCCGCCTGCCCTCCGGCGTGGCGCCGGAAGAGATAGATGACCCCATGCTCCGTGCGGAGTACGAGGCGGCGATCGAAACGAATCGACAAAAAAACGAGGAATACAAGAAGCAATACAGGCTGCGGAAGTTGAAGAAACGCTTCTCGCGGAAGATAGAGAAATTCCTTGTCACCGCCTACTCGACGCCACCATACAACATGCAAGAACTTGGCAAGTATCTTCGCGATTACGTCGATGACGAGGAGTTGAGAGCAAGAATACTCGAGGCTGTGGCAAGCAACGCTGCCCAGGAACAAGGCAAATGACTGTTGTAGCCACAAGAGGATTGTCGCCAGTAAGAACAAGAATGGCGGGCGCAAGAGGTGTCAGGAAAGGATAATGCCTTGTCCTTTCTCTTTCGCGACAATTCGAGAAGACGTCTGCATCCTGGCCATAGGTTGCGGCGAACTGCGGCTGCTGCTGGTTCGCAAGAGGAACTCCATTCATTGAGAAGACCCTTCACAGAGATCAGATTTTCGAATGAATCCACAACGACATAGTCAATTCTGAGAAAAACACTGAAAAGAAGGAGTCAACGAGATGCCTAGCCCGTCACCCAGCCCGAGCCCCTCTCCATCGCCTAGTCCTTCGCCGTCGCCGAGTCCGAGCGCTTCGCCGTCGCCGAGCCCGAGTCCCTCTCCGTCGCCTAGTCCTTCGCCCTCACCGAGTCCGAGCCCGTCGCCATCACCCAGCCCGCCGCCGCCGCCGGAACCTGAACCGGATGTCGTGCCGCCGCCTGAGGAAGACGAGTGCTTGTGCGAAGGCGAAGAGCAATGCGAGCTGGAATGCGAAGTTTGCAGTGAGGAGCCCGTGCGCTACGTCAATGGCGAAGTTCAGCTACGGACAACCGATCTCGCCAGCGGCGGCTTCGGTGGGTCTTGGAGTCACGATCGCGTCTACAGCAATCAACTGCCGGCCGATCACGACTACGGCAATGGCTATAACTGGCTGATCCGCCGATGGCCGCACCTGATCCAAAAGGAGGACGGGTCGATCGTTTTTGTCCAGAGTACGCGCGAGGCCGTCTGGTTTGACTTGGTGAGCGGCAGCTACGTCGGCCGATACGGAGCAAAACACACGCTGACGCACGACGCCACCAACGAGGTCTTCAAGTTGACCACGCCCTCCGGCATCGTTTGGGAGTTCCACGACTTCGACCAGACTGCCAACCCGACCGGCAAATTCAAGAGCCAAACGACTCGCGGCGGCCAGGTCACCAGCGCCACAGAGTACACCGCGGACGACCGCATCGCGGAAATCCAACGGAGCTACACCACCGGCGGCAGCACGACGACCGAATCGTTCAAGTACGACTATTTCACCTCGGGCGAGCAATCCGGCAGGCTGCAGTACGTGACACTCCGCCGCCAGGTCGACGCCGGCCAGTGGGACGAGATCCAACGGGCCGAGTACGAGTACTACGGCAGCTCTGAAGACCACGGCAGCCTGGGTGACTTGAAACGCGTCAAGATTCAAGTGCTGGACGGATCGACCTGGAAAGACCGGTCCATCTCGTACTATCGCTACTACAAGCAGGGCGACACAAAGGGCTCGCCGCATTGCCTGAAATACGTGCTCAAGCCGCAAGCCTACGCCCTGCTGGCCGATGCGGTGGCCGATCCGCTCACCGCCACCGATGCCCAGGTGGCCGCGTATGCCGATCACTACTTCGAATACGACAGCGACCGGCGCGTCACCAAGGAAATCGCCGTCGCCGGATCGCGCACGTATACGTTCAGCTACACCACCAGCACGCACGCCGACGGCTACAACAATTGGAAGCGCAAGACCGTCGAAACGCGCCCGGACACCAGCCAGCACATCGTTTACACCAACTACTTGGGACAGATACTGATCAAAGAGTTGAAGTCCGGCACGGATCGCTGGATCGAGTACCACAAGTACAATTCCGATGGCCGGGAGATTCTCCGTGCCAGCCCGTCGGCCGTCACGGGTTATGACGACACGCAGGCCGACTTGAACGTCTCGCTCAAGGCCTCCGACGGACTGATCTACGTCACCGACTACTACTCGACCACCGGCGGCGGAGCGGCCGAAGGATACGTCCAGTTCCAGAAGATCAAGAAAGGCAACAGCGGTACCGAGATCAAACTGCGCGCCTATGAATACACGTCCCGCTCGGCTGGCGGGACGACGATCTACCCGCGCTCGAAGATGACCGTCTATCGCAACGACGACGGTACCGGAGCCATCGACACCAGCTACAGCTACACGTGGTACACCGGCACCGTGCAAATCGAACAGCGCACGACAACGCTGCCGGCCGTGCCCACGTCGCAAAACGGCTCCGGCACCTCTGCCACACGCGTCGAACGCTTCGATCAGTACGGCAACCTGATTTGGGTGAAAGACGAACGCGGCTACATCACGCGACACACCCACGACGTGGTCACCGGCACGCGCACGCAGACAATCGAGGATGTCGACACGACCCAAGTCAGCGACGAACCGTCTGGGTGGGTCACACCCTCCGGCGGCGGCTTGCATCTGGTGACGGACTACGAATACGACGACCAAGGCCGGTTGACAGAAGAACTCGGCCCGTCGCACACCGTCGACCTGAACGGCACGGCGACGACGGTTCGCACAGCCCGTTGGACTGTCTACAAAGACGTCGACAGCGAACTCTGGACCGCTCAGGGCTACGCCACTGGCACGGCACCGAACTACACCTACACGCTGGTCAACCCCGTTTCGATCACCAAGTTCGACAAGAACCAGAACGTGCTGGAAGAGATCCAGGCCACGCGCAGCTCGACCAGCGGCAAACTGCAACCGACCGACAGTTTCCCGCGTTCCTCGTACGTCCGTTGGACCACGAATCAGTACACGCACTGCTGCCTCCTCGCCTCGACACGCGTTTACCACACGATTCCGGCCAGCGGTGAGGGGTCCAGCGGCACGAACTACGACCAGACCGACTACGGCTACAACGCGATGCATCGCCGCAACGCGACGGTCACGCCGGGCGGCACGATCACGTTCGACGTGCTGGACGTGCCAGGGAACGTCGTCAAGACCTACGTCGGCACCAACGACGATGGGGCAACCGAGAGCGATCCCACCGGTGGCGGAGCCGATCCCGACAACAACATGGTCCTGATCACCGAGAATGAATACGACGGCGGCAACGCGGGCGGCGACGGCAACTTGACCGAGGTCACCCAGCACGTCGACGGCAGCACCACGCGCGTGACCGCGTACCGTCACGACTGGAGGAACCGGCAGGCCGACATCGACGGCGAAGAAGATTCTTACCTCAAGCATACGCTGGACAACTTAGATCGCGTGAGCCGCGTCGACCAGCACGATACCACGTCGTCGGGGACGCTGGTCGGCCGCAGCGAGACGAAGCACGACGACCGCGGCCGGGTCTATCAGACGATCCGTCGCGCGGTTGATCCGGCGACCGGGACGGTGGGCGACGCGCTGACCGACAACACCTGGTTCGACACCGCCGGGAACACGATCAAGCAGCAAGCCGGCGGCACCGAGCAGTTCACCAAGGCGGTCCACGACGGCCTGGGCCGCGCGACGAAGCAATACACCGGCTTCGACACCGACGAAACGAGCTACGCGGACGCCCAGACCGTGACCGGCGATACGATCTTCGAGCAGGTGGAAACCGATTACGATGCTGCGGGCAACGTGACGCTGATCACGACGCGCCGCCGGCTGCACGACGCGACCGGGACCGGCGAGCTGACCACGCCCGGCGGGTCACAACCCAAGGCCCGAGTCAGCTATACGGCCTTCTGGCACGACGGAATCGGCCGCGAGATCGCCCAAGCCAACTACGGCGACAACGGCGGTTCGGCCTTGACGCGTCCCGATACCGTGCCGGCCCGCAGCGACACGATTCTGGTCTCCACCACCGAGTACAATGACAACGGCGAAGCGTTCAAGACCATCGATCCGTCCGGCAAGGAAGATCGCACAGAGTTCGATGACGCGGGCCGCCAGACCGCGATCATCGAGAACTACGTGGACGGCGATCCCACGACCGGCGCTGCCGATGAGGATCGGCGGGTCGACTTCACCTACACCGCCGACGGACTGCGCAAAACGATCAAGGCCCGCCAGCAATCTTCGGCCGACGACCAGGTCACCAAGTACGTCTACGGCACGACGCTCACCGATTCGGACGTCGCCCGCAGCGATGTGTTGCGGGCGGTGATCTATCCCGACAGCGATGACGTGGACTCGCCGCTGGGCGACGGACCCGACGGCGTCTACGACCGGGTCGAGCATAAGTACAACCGGCAGGGCGAGATCAAGGAGACCAAGGACCAGAACGGCTCGATTCACGCCTTCGAATTCGACAAGCTGGGCCGGCAGACGCACGACCGCGTGACGACGCTCGGAACGGGTGTGGACGGGGCGGTTCGCCGCATCAGCACGACCTTTGAAGTTCGCGGCCCGGTTGAGAAGATCACCAGTTACGATAACGCCGCGATTGGCAGCGGCAATGTGGTCAACGAAATCGTCCGCGAGTACAATGATCTTGCCATGCTGGTCAAAGGTTTCCAAGAACACGGTGGCGCGAAGAACGGCAATACGCCGTACGTGGGCTACAACTACGACGAATCGGCCGCAGAGGGCGAATTCACCAAGGGGCTGCGTCTCACCTCGCTGCGCTATGCCGACGGCCGGCTGGTGCATCACACCTACGGCACGTCCGGCAGCGACGCCGACCATCTCAATCGCCTCGATGCCATCAAGGACGACAGCAGCGGTTCACCCGGCGCGATGCTGGCCGCGTACACGTATCTCGGCTTGGACCAGGTGGTCGTCGAGGATCTGCCCGAACCGGACATCAAGGTCGACCTGTTCGGCGGCACGTCAGGCAGCTACGCGGGCCTGGACCGCTTCGACCGCGTCATCGATCAGCGCTGGTACGATTACGGTTCGTCGCAGGATGTGGACCGCTTCAAATACGGTTACGACCGCGCCTCGAATCGCACCTGGAAGGAAAACACCGTCAGCAAGAGCCTGTCCACGCCGGTTTACCTGGACGAGTTCTACACCTACGACGCCCTGCACCGCTTGAAGACGTTGGACCGCGGCGAACTGAACGCCACCAATACCGGCATCACCGGCACGCCAGCCCGCGAGGAAGACTGGACGCTCGACCCCTTGGGCAACTGGTCCGGCTACATCCAGAAAACCAGCGGCACAACCGATCTGGATCAGGAGCGCACGGTCAACCCCGTCAACGAGATCACCGACATCACCGAGACAACCGGCACGTCGTGGATCACGCCCAGCTATGACAAAAGCGGCAACATGGTCGTCGTGCCTCGTCCCGATGACTTGGCCAACGGCTACACCTGCACCTACGACGCCTGGAACCGCTTGGTCAAAGTCGAAGCCGGCATCTCGACCGTCGCCACCTACGCCTACGACGCCCTTCACCGCCGCGTCACCAAAACCATCGACTCGACGGTCCGCCACTTCTATTATTCGGCCCAATGGCAGGCGCTCGAAGAGCGCCTCGACAGTTCCACCAATCCCGACCGTCAATACGTCTGGGGTCCCTTATACATCGACCACCTGATCCTCCGCGACCGCGACACCAGCGACCCGCCAAACGGCACCCTCGACGAACGCCTTTACGCCCTGCAGGACGCCAACTGGAACGTCACCTGCCTCGCCGATACCGCCGGCGACGCCGTCGAACGCTACCTCTACGAGCCCTACGGCACAGTAACCATGTATGACGCGACTTGGTCAAGCACTCGCAGCACTTCGTCCTATGACAACACGGTCGTTTACACCGGTCGCGAGTACGATCCAGAAACCGGTCTGTACCATTACCGGAATCGCTACTACGACTCCCAGTTGGGGAGGTTCGTCTCACGGGATCAGGATCCACTGTTCTATCCCTTGGCCAAGCCTTTGGAGTCCTCGAATAACCAACTGACTTTCGCGTCCGGTATCTCTCTCCTCTCGCAAGGAAGCCTTCGGAGCCTTTACGAGTACGGCGATTCGACGCCTTTGGTTGCGACCGACCCAACTGGTCGGAATATATTCTGCGGTCCATGTTTCCCGCTCCCACCTGGTCCGCCAGCAGCGTTGTGCCCTGCCTGGGCATATTACATTTTCACTATCCCTCACGCCGGCAGTTGTGTGGTTCCGGCGGGGGCCGGCTTTTTCCTGCGATGTCTGTGTACCCGACCATGTGTGGGGATTGAGTATTGGAAATGCAACTTTGGCACTTGGGTGTATCTTTTCGGTTTTAATAGTTGCCCGTGACGACGAGTGAAAGCTGACCTTGTTGGAGTGCCGTGATGACCAGAGATGGACGGAAGTCTATTGTCCTCGCCGTGCTTGTTGCAGTCGTGTTTGTGGGGTTGATGGTGTTGGCGTTTTGGTGGTCACTGACACGTCCACTGTAAGCAGAACCGGGAGAAAGGTCGTGGCAGTTCATTTCGTCACGCTCTTCGCGCTGCTACTTGTGCAAGGGGTAGTCGAATTCATAATGGGGTCCGCGCTTGTATGCGCGTCATTGTCGCGCGGATTCTTGATGCAAGCTCGCGAGGAACCGCCATTTCTTCACGAGGGAACCGTAACAGGGATTTACACTGCGATTGGGGCGGTTTGCATTGCAGCAGGAGTCATGAGAGTGTTGGCAAGCATAGACGTGCTGCGTGGCAAGCGACGTGTTTTCATCCTGGCGGCGACAGTGTTTGGGCTCGTCACGAGTTTCACCTGTTATTGCGCACCGACGTCGCTGTTATTGGCCATTTACGCTTTCGCCGTTCTGCACACTAAGGAAGGGAGAGGAGTGTTCCTGATTTCGCAAACGGAGTGTGCAGACGGGCGGGTGGGGTCACCCATTAAGGCTTCTGGCAAGTAGTAAAAGTTCTTCCTTGTTCAAAGGGCGGAAAGCACTGTCAGGAACAGTTTTTCGACATTGGCGACCAATTCTGGTAGTTTCTCCCAGAAGACGGTTCCTGACACCTTTCCCCCAGTAGGAACAAGGTCGTGAGCGGCGGGGGTCAGGTCTTGACTTAGAGCTTAAGGCCCATCGGAAAAGAGGCATCGCTGACACGTTGTTTGCTTAAGTTCTAAGTCAAGACCTGGCCCCATTTGCATTCGAAACGCAGCCACTGACTAGCAAGTCAACTCAGGTATTCTGCCCGCTGTTCGCGTGGGACCTCCACCCAACGGCGTCCGAACCGCGAGCCCGTTGCCAAGTGGGTCGCCTCCAGTGATTCCTTGTCCAGAACCAGCAGAAGGCCGCGCAGCATGGACGTGGCGGTCAGAATGTACGACGAGTCCGTCTCGGCCAATCGCCAGCGGGACCAGCGATCCAGTCTCGGATGCTCGCCAAGTACACGCGCCATTCGAGGGTCGTCTGCACGAATCGTCGTCATGGTCCGGCACGCCTGACAGCGATCGCCGGTCAGACACGATGGGCTGACGTTTTGGCGGCACGTCGGGCAAGTGACCATGGCCGATGGCAGGACGCGGTCTTCAGAAACCGGACACTTCTGCAGAAACTCGGGCAAGACGCGTTGCCCGCTTGCGGCGCACGTCACAAGATCCGACTCCAACACTTGCCTGCCGGATTGTTCGCAAGCGGCAATCGCTTCGGGGACTGTAATTCGCCCGTCATCCATCACCAGCAAGCGATACGAGCGGCGGCCCGTATCGGGGCATTGGAAAGGAGGCGGTTCGATCCCACGGTCGACCAGCAACTGGGCCCAGCCGTCGAACGAGAGATCGGCGCGGGTCTCGTTGATTTCGAACAGCAGTTTGCAGTGGAAGTACTTGCACCAGACGACGGTCACGACCAGCAGTTCCGCTCGCTCGTCGTGAGAAACGATGGGCGCACGCTCCTTGCCGGTGGCGGCCCAGCGGCGGGTGTCTTCTCCCGAGACGCGCGGCGGCTTGCCCTCGATTGGCGCCAAGTCGTCCACCCGCAACGCCGACAGCAGACTATCGTCAAAAGGACGCCCTTCGGGCGAAGCGTAGACATGGGCCAGACGGCAGCCGGTCTGGTTGCTCATGGACCGGATGCGGTAAGTGTATCGTAGCAGCGGCTGGTCTTCCAAAGTACAGCCGCCCAATCGCACGTTGCCGTCTTCGACCGTGTACGCGTCAAACAGTCTTGACGTCAGTTGTCGCACGCTGACCGGCTGACCTGTGGGCGCAGCGTGGACTACGTTCCCCATCTGCTGAAGCCGGGCGACCGTCCAATCGAACAGCGGCGATGACAGGGTCAACTGTTCTGTTGCCGTACTATCTGCGACGGTGGACTCGTCAATCGCGAATCGCACGGTGTCCGCGCCGTCAAAATCCTCGCGAGCGTCCTCCGGAACGACCAATTCGCAAACACCATCATCCTTGCGTTCCATCGGCAAACGCAGCGTCGCCAGCGCCCACAGAAAGAACTGCTGGGCGAGAAGATCGACGTCGGGTGTAGAGTTATCTCTTGGGGCGGTCACGAGTCGCCAGGACGCGATGTCGCCGCACGCCGTGATGAGGCGTACGGCGTTATGTCAGAGGAATCGACTTTCCAGAGGTTAGGTTGACCAAGTTCCGCAAAGATTGCAAGAGCAGATGCTGGCTATCGTCTACTTGGCTTCGTTCTCCTTCTCCGCCAGAAGTCCCTCCAACGCGACAATCTCCGCGCGTAACTGTTCGATTTCCGCCTCTTTCTCGGCCAGTTGTTCTCGCAATTTCGGCAATCGCTTTTCGGGCTTGCCCCGAAACATGCGGTGTATGACGCCCAGGACCAATATGCCTCGAAACATCCGCATGCTTAGCCCACGCAGGCGGTACACGCGGGCGACTCGGCTGAGTTGTTGCAGACGCAGCACTCGGCCCACGCGCAACATCCGCAAGAAGCTGATCAGCGGCAGGCAAATGATCGCTATATCAATCAAGTGCTCCTTGCAGTAGCGGAACTTCTTCCGGACGATCGAGAACATGATGATGAACTCGACCGTGAAAGCGTACCAGATTACGGCTTCGACTGCTGCCAGGATTACGGTCATATGCCGACTTGGCGTGACGTTTGTGGCCTTAAAGTAGAACTCGAAACCGAGTATGGGCAGCACCATCAGCGCGAATAGGATCATCGGGACGCTGAACGCCTGTTCCACCCGTTGTTGCAGGTTGTCATCGACGCGTGCCCAGCCAATGCGCGGCAGCCAGATGGATTGCCCGTCGACGTGATCGCGGCCGCCGAGCCGAAATGGTGGAAGGACACAGTACAGAACGTCCCGCCACGGGCATTTGCCGCCGGTTACGAAGTGAGCGATTGCCTCGGCGACAAACAATGGCTGCAAAAGTGCCAACGTCCATGCGTAGAAGGCAATATCGCCCCGAATATCGTGCCTTAAGATCATCAGCATCCCGGCGACCAGAACCAGATAGCCGACCGACACCCAATACATGACCGGCCCCAGGTATCGGTCCAGACCGGTCACCGATGGATCGGAGGGGATCTCCGGCTCAGTGGCGTCGGCCGATGGACACGACGTGCTCCGAGGCAGCTTGTCGGTCGGGCACCCGCTCGGATCCTGTGGGGCCATGTCGTATGTGCTCAATACTCGTTCTGTTCGGCCGTGTCGTCTTCCGGCGAGGAAATATCGGCCTTGACCACCTGGCGAATTGCTCGTCTATCGACTTCGTCACGAAGCCGCCCGATGGCTTCTTCGAGCGGCATGGCGCCCAAATCGCCGTCGATGCGGTCGCGCAACGCAACGGCATCCGATGCTGCTTCGCGCGGACCGACCACCGCCATGTAGGGAATCAGCTCCAGTTGCGCGTCGCGGATCTTGGCCTGGACCTTGGCGCCGCGCAGGTCGGTTGTTACGCGGAAGCCCGCGTCGGCAAGCCGTGCTTCCACCGCTCTGGCATATTCGTCCGATTTCTCGCTCAGCGGCAGGACGCGGATTTGCTCCGGCGCCAACCACAACGGAAATGCTCCGGCGAAATGCTCGATCAACATGCCGACGAATCGTTCCATCGAACCAAACGGCGCTCGATGGATCATCACTGGGCGGTGAGGCCGATTATCCGCGCCGATGTATTCCAGTTCGAATCGTTCCGGCAAGTTGTAGTCCAACTGGACCGTTCCCAGTTGCCACTGCCGACCGATGCAATCGCGCACCATAAAGTCGGCTTTGGGACCGTAGAAGGCGGCTTCGCCCATCTGCGTTTCGTAGTCCAAGCCCGATTCGCCGAGAACCTTGTGCAGTGCCGTTTCGGCTCGCTCCCAATTCTCGTCGCTGCCCACGTATTTGTCGCTGCTCGCGTCGCGCAAGGACAGATGCACTCGATAGTCGGTCAACCCGACGCTTTCCAGCACGAACCGGGTCAGATCCAATGTCTCGCGAAATTCCTGTTCGACTTGTTCGGACGTGCAGAAGAGGTGCGCATCGTCCTGCGTCAGTCCGCGGACTCGCAACATGCCGCTTAACTCGCCGGTTTGTTCGTAACGATAGACCGTGCCGAATTCAGCCAAACGAATCGGGAGTTCCCGGTAGCTGCGCGGCTGAGACTTGTACATCTGCACGTGATGCGGGCAGTTCATCGGCTTCAGCAGGTACCGCTCTTGCTTCCGTTGCCAGGCCCATAAGCACTCGACGCGCTCCGCCGGCGAGTCTTCCAGACAATACCCACACTCCTCGGAATCAAATCCCAGTACCTCGGCGGCCTCGATCAGCTTCCGTTCGTCTTCGGCGGAAATCGCGTCCGCTGCGTCGTCTGCCTCCAGTTTGCCGATCAGGAAATCAACGATCTGGCCTGCGTTGTGATGAAAGATCGGTGCAAACTGCGATTCGCGGTAATAAGGAAAGTGACCGCTGGTCTCGAACATATCAACTCGGCCGATGTGCGGCGAATAGACGGGCTCGTAACCGCGGGCCAACAGTTCCTTCTTGATGAACTCTTCGAGCAGGCCCCGCACGGTTGCCCCTTTCGGCAGCCAAAGGCAAAGCCCCGAACCAACCGAGTCGGGGTCGAGGGCAAACAGCCCGAGCTTCCTGCCCAGCACACGATGATCGCGCCGTTTCGCCTCTTCGACCTGCTCCAAGTGCTGTTTCAGGTCTTTCTTGCTGAACCACGCGGTCCCGTACAGTCGTTGAAGTTGCTTGTTCTTGGCATCGCCTTTCCAGTAAGAACCGGCCACCGACAGCAGTTTGAACGCCTTGATCTTGCCGGCATTCGGAATGTGTGGTCCGCGGCACAGATCGACAAATTCGCCTTGACGGTAGAAACTCAACGAATCGTCATCGGCGAGCCCCGTGCTGATGTGCTCGACTTTCAGGTCCTGGTCGAGATCCCTGCAAAGCTCGACGGCCTTGTCTCGCTGGAGTGAGAGTCGTTCGAAGGGTTCGGCCTCTTTGATGATCTTGGCCATCTCCTCTTCGATCCGGGCGAAATCGTCTTCGTTGATCTTGTGCTCCAGGTCGAAATCGTAATAGAAGCCGTTACCCACGGTCGGGCCAAATGCCAGCGATACGCCCGGAAACAGCCGCATCACGGCGCGTGCCATTACGTGTGCGCATGAATGACGTAATACGCCAATGGCCTTCGGATCCCGGTCCGTCAGCAGAACCAGTGAGATCGGCCTCGTGTCGGTCAATTCCGCCAGCGGGCGAGTCGCGTCCACGACTTGGTCATCGACTTCCGCGGCAACGACTGCGGACGCCAGGCGCGAACCAATCGCCTGGGCGACGTCCAGAGCGGTAGCTTGATCGGGATACTCGTTGATCGAGCCATCGGGGAGCTTTACTTGGATCATAACCATTCCTCTTGGCTGGATGCGACCACAGTCACCGTTACGAAGGGCCACTGTTGGTTCGCATCGCAAGTAGATTCAGTCCGGATGCCTTATGATAGATGGCGCGCCTATTGCGTCAACGGCAAGTACCTACGGCATTCCCCACCAAACGAAGGGTTATGGCGAGGCGAAAATCCGTCTGATAAGATCCCCCTGATGTGTTAATTGACTTGGCGATGCCTTCGGCCGCCGCCAAATGTGGCATGGGCCCCCGGCCCGTGGCTCAGAAACACGGGCCGGGGGACCATGCTACAAAACTCGCGCGGGGTGCGCATTCTTTGACTGTTTGCAGTGCGAAGGGAGTATCCGAACATGGCAACCGACGCTGGCTCTGGCGGGTACGAAATCGCTGATTTCGCGGACATCCAGGGGGTTTCGTGTCCCTGCGGAATCGCTCGACGGGCGTTCGCCGACATCGAGGATTTTCCCGGCACGGTGCACGTGACGGAAATCTCGGTCAACGCACGTTTGCACTACCACAAACGATTGACCGAGACCTATTTCATCCTGGAATGCGGTCCCGATGCACAGATTGAATTGAACGACGACGTTATCCCTGTCCACCCCGGCATGTGTTTTCTGATTCGTCCCGGCGTCCGCCATCGAGCGATCGGCAAAATGAAGGTGTTGATCGTCGTTCTACCGAAGTTCGATCCCGAGGACGAATGGTTTGATTAGCAGGCTTCACGAAGGAAACAGAAGGACTATGAACACACGAAGAACACTTGTTTGGTCTCTGCTGTGCGTCTTTTTTACGGCGCTGCACGGATGCGGTGGTTGTCAGCAGCAGACCTCTCCAATCCCACCGAACACAACCACCGACGCCCCTGCCGTTGATCCAATCGACACGAGCGACAAGCCGGCTGATCCACCGTTCGTGCCGGAGGACGCGACCGATACGACGGAACCCGAACCGGATGAGACTGCGCCCGAGTCCGGAAGCGACGATCCGTTCGAAAGCGACCCGGAGCCCGGCTCTTCCGCCACGGAACCCACGAAAGACGAATCCCCGACCGATACGACGAAAGATGAAACGACTTCGGCCGATGAAACGGAGGAGTCCGACGAACCCGCTGCGCCCGACGAAAGCGAAGCCGAATCGGCGGCAGCGTCTGACGCCGCCGAAACCGTTGTCACCGGCGATTGGCCTTGCTGGGGCAGTAGTATCGCGCGAAACATGGTCAGTGCCGCCACGGGAGTCTCCATTGATTTTCAGCCAGCCGAAGATCCGAAGGAAGCCAAAAAAATGCTTTGGACTGCCCGTTTGGGATCGCAGACGTACGGGAATCCTGTGATTGCGGGCGGCAAAGTGCTTATCGCCTCCAACAACGGTGCGGAGTATCGGCCGAAACACGAAGGCGACCGCGGTTGCCTTTTGTGCTTTGACGAGAAGACGGGGAAGTTCCTCTGGCAGTTGACCCGCAACAAAATAGAAGAGGGAATGGCATTGGATTGGCCCGACGTAGGCATCTGCTCGACGCCCTTCATCGAGGGCGACCGCGTGTGGCTGGTCACCAACCGCTGTGAATTGGTGTGCTTGGACATCCAGGGCTTCTACGACGACGAAAACGATGGGCCGTACACCGACGAGGTGGACACCGAGAAACAAGACGCGGATATCGTTTGGATCCTGGACATGTTGAACGATCTGGGCGTTCGCCCGCACAACCAGGCCACCTGCTCGCCCGCGGTGTATGAAGATATGGTCTGCGTGCTCACGTCCAACGGTGTCGATGAAGAAACCCACGAGGAGATTCCGGCTCCGGAGGCGCCGAGTTTCCTGGGAGTGAACAAGAAAACGGGCAAGGTCGCTTGGCAGGACAACACGCCGTCGGCCAAGGTCCTGCACGGGCAATGGAGTTCGCCAGCCATCGGCGTCGTCAACGGACAGGCTCAGGTGTACATGCCCGGCGGCGACGGGTGGCTGTATGCTCTGGACGTGAAGACGGGCGAGCACATCTGGAAGTTCGACCTGAATCCCAAAGACGCCATATGGAAAGAGGCCGGTCGCGGCGACCGCAACTCGGTCATCGCCACGCCGGTGTTCTACGAGAACAGTGTCGTGTTGGGTGCCGGCCAGGATCCGGAGCACGGCGACGGCGTCGGACACCTCTACCGCATCGACGCGACGAAGAAGGGCGACCTCAGCCCGCAGACGCCCGACGGCACGGCTAATCCCAATTCGGGTCAGATCTGGCACCTGGGCGGCATCGACGAAGATGGCTCGCAAACGGGCGAAAAGGGTGCCGAGGCATTCCGCCGTACCATGTCGACCGTCGCGATCCATGACGGATTGGTCTATGCCCCGGACCTGAGCGGCCGCATCCACTGCGTCGACTTCGAAACGGGCAAACGGTATTGGGAGGCCGACCTGCTGGCTACCGTCTGGGGTTCGCCTTTGATCGCCGACGGCAAAATGTTCATTGGCAACGAGGACGGTATCCTGACGGTCTTCGCGACCGGCAAGGAATTGAAGATGCTGGCGGAGATCGAGTGCGAGTCGACGATCTACGGGACACCGGCTATCGCCAACGGCGTTCTGTTCATCAACGATAACAGGCGGCTATACGCGATCGCTGCCCAGTAGGCTCTTCATTTTCTAACCCCAAATCTATAACCAGCGACTTATCCGCAAGAGGAACGCCAACATGCCGCAGACCGCGATCTTTCCAGGGCGGTATGTTCAAGGCGAAGGCGTCTTGGACCTCCTTGGCGACGAAATCTGTCGGTTGGGCCGCAGCGCATTGGTCATTGCCGGCGGGACAGCGGGGCATTCGATCGTTCCCGGATACAGCTACCAATGGCATGCCATGTTCGAGGTCCATGCGGAGCCATTTGGCGGTGAGTGCTCGGAGGCCGAGATCGAACGCTTGGTGGCGATAGCCTCCGAAACGCAATGCGATGTGATTGTCGGCATTGGAGGTGGCAAAGTCATCGACACGGCCAAAGCGGTCGGTCATTCGGCAGAAGCACGCGTCGCCATCGTTCCCACCATCGCATCGACCGATGCGCCAACAAGTGCCGTCTCGGTGATCTACACGGACGAAGGCGCTTTTCAGCGGTATCTGTTTGTGCCGCGGAATCCCGATTTGGTGCTCGTCGATACGGGTGTGATCGCCCGGGCCCCGGTTCGCTTTCTAGTGGCCGGAATGGGCGATGCACTGGCGACGTGGTTCGAGGCGGAATCCTGTCGCCAAAGCTATTCTGACAACCAGTGCGGTGGAACCGGAACACTCGCCGCATACGCCATCGCTCGTCTCTGTTACGACACGATTCTACAATACGGCGTCGCCGCGAAGGCGGCTTGCGCCGAGGATGTTGTCACGCCGGCATTGTCGCACGTGGTCGAAGCGAACACACTTCTGAGCGGCCTCGGCTTCGAAAGCGGCGGGCTCGCCGCGCCGCATTCAATCCACAACGGACTGACCCGACTCGAAGGCACACACGACTACTACCACGGCGAAAAGGTGGCCATCGGCGTCTTGGCCAGTTTGTTCCTGACCGACCGTCCGAAGTCGCTGATCGAGGAAGCGTACGACTTCTGCAAATCGGTCGGCCTACCGACCACGTTGGCCGAAGTGGGCCTTGTCGACGTGACGGACGAAGATCTGAAGCTAGTCGCCGAAGGAGCCTGCGCCGAAGGCGAAACGATCCACCACGAATCGTGCCCCGTTCTGCCAGCCGCGGTACTGGCCGCGCTCAAAACGGCTGACCGTATCGGGAGAGAGAGGAAGAGTTGACCCTGCGCTAATCTGTACGCATACGCGTCACTCAATTCGTTGTCTCGGCTGGATCCATCGGGCAGGCAGCATGGGATACCCGGTCCAGGAGGTCAGGTCGTCCGGTGGGAACAAGGCATCTTGTATGGCGAGGGTGACGACGGTCGCGAACGGTTGTGGCCAGGAACGTGGGAACTTCTGAAACTGTGTTCAGACGTGTGTATTGGGGGATGCTGTACGCGGGAAGAGTGCCGAAAGGAGGCGAAGGCGATTGGTCAGAAGTACGGCGACGAGTTCTATCGTTGGAAGACGTGGCGGTTTAGCGGCTTTAACGGTAGGTGGGGGCATTATCACGCGGGATGGCAGTGCTACCAATGGCAGACGATAATGAACAACGCGCTTAAAGATCTCGTTGCTGAATCCAAATGCTTCTCGATGGCGAGAGTCGGCAACGTACAAGGAAAGACCTTGACGCACAACTGGATGGCCGTAACGGTCGGGCCAAAGCCACGCGGCGGCGGCTCGAGGTTAATAAAGAACACCAGTCGCTCCGGTCCATGCACTGCTTGGTTAGATCCGTGGACAGAGAGCTCCCCAGAGGTTTACCTGATCGATCCAGAGACGGGTATGTACGGTCGCCCCTTTGGGTCCGACCCGTCGTTTGCCAATTGGATCGTGAGTGAATATGAAATGCTTGAGGAATACTATGAGGGAAGGGAATACCCGTTTGGTTCCGAGGAGTATCCGACCGGCGTGACTGGGTGGTTTTTCACCGGCACGAGGTTTTTGCCGATGTCTTTTGAAGACGACTGGTCATGGCCTGCTTGCGGC